>JAESST010000362.1 GCA_016763995.1 Flavobacteriales bacterium
ATATTACAGTTGGCTTAAATGAATTACAAGATGAAGACAAGGTTTCCATCTTTCCAAATCCTATCAAAGATGTCTTACACCTAAGATTAGAAAAAGAGTTAATTCAAAGCATTGAATTGTTTAATACTAAAGGACAACTCGTACTTAAACAAAGAGGAATCAACAATAAAAATTTAAGCTTGAATTTAGAAGCTTATGTGAGTGGTATCTACTTTATTAGAATAATTTCTAATCATTCAATGACTACTAAAAAAGTAATCATTGAATAAAGCCTAATGCTCTCTTAAAAAACCGATACTCTTCTTCATCAGTGGGTACATCACTAAATCCTCTTCAATAAAAGGAACTATCTTTCTATATTCAGCTTTTAAGCCTTCAATTTTAGGTGAACTCTTTTCTGTACGAAAATCTAGGCCTTGACAGGCAGTAAACCACTCTACGGCAACAACCTTTTCAAGATTATCAACCACCCTTTTCAATTTGGTAGCAGCATTAGCTCCCATGCTCACATGATCTTCTTGTCCGTTGGATGAATCAATGGTATCTACTGATGCTGGTGTTGCCAATTGTTTGTTTTGACTAACTGCCGAAGCTGCTGCGTACTGAGCAATCATAAATCCTGAATTTAAGCCCGGTTTTTTCACTAAAAAGGCTGGTAAACCTCTTGTACCTGAAATGAGTTTGTACACTCTACGTTCAGAAATAGAAGTTAATTCAGCTGCTGCAATTGCTAAAAAATCTAAGACCAAAGCTAAAGGTTGTCCGTGGAAGTTTCCTGCTGAAATCACCTTATCTTCTTCAATAAATATCGTTGGATTATCGGTTACCGAATTAATTTCTGTTTCTACTACTTGCGCGGCATATTGGATCGCATCTTTACTAGCACCATGTACTTGAGGAACACATCTGAAACAGTAGGCATCTTGAACATGTGACTTATAACGTTGAACGATTTCGCTTCCTTCCAAATTTGCCAACATCGCTTTCGCTGTTGCCAATTGTCCCTTATGGGGCCTTACTTGATGTACCAAATGATCAAAGGGTTCTACTCTACCATCAAAGGCATCTAAAGAGGCTGCAGCCGTTGTATCGCACCATGTAGAAAGGTGATGTAACCTCAACAACAAATGAGTTCCATAAGCACTCATAAACTGAGTTCCATTCAATAAGGCCAATCCTTCTTTCGATTGCAACACAATCGGTTCCCAATTCATCTTCGCATTTAATTCTGCTCCACTTAAGCGTTCTCCTTTAAACTCTACTTCTCCTTCTCCTAATAAGGGCAAAGCCAGATGTGCTAAAGGTGCTAAATCTCCTGAAGCTCCTAAAGATCCTTGCTCATAAATGACCGGATAAACCCCTTCGTTATAAAAATCAATCAAACGTTGAACGGTTTTTAACTGAACACCTGAATACCCTTGAGAAAGACCTTGAACTTTTAACAACAACATTAGCTTTACAATCTCTTGAGGAACTTCTTCTCCCATCCCACAAGCATGAGAAGTTACCAAATTCCATTGAAGTTGCTCTAAGTTTTCAGGAGAAATTTCAGTATCGCATAACGAACCGAAACCTGTATTTATTCCATAAATAGGACGTTCTGTTCTTTTAACTTTATCGTCTAAATAAGTTCTGCAAGCAATGATTTTTTGAGCTGAGTCTTCGCTTAGCTCCAATTTAGCATCTGAATTGATCAGTTCTTGAATCTTTTCTAGACTTAAAAAATCGCTTTTAATATGATGTTTCATTTATGTATTGCTTTACTGTCATTGTGAGGCACGAAACCATCTGTTAATAATAATCAGATTGTTTCTACGCTATCGCGTCATCGCAATGGCGTTCTTGATAATTATTTTCTTACAGCTTTAATTAACTCTTCTACTGTCACTTTACTTTGCTCTCCGCTTTCCATATTCTTCAAACTTAGTTCGCCCGAGCTCATTTCTTCGTCTCCGATCATCACTACAAAAGGAATCTGTTTGTCGTTCGCATATTTCATTTGCTTTTTCATTTTAGCAGTATCAGGGTATAGCTCTACTCTTATACCCGCTTCTCTTAATTGCTGTAATAGGGATAAAGCAAAGGCGGCTTCTTTTTCGCCAAAGTTGACAAAAAATACTTTTGTTCCGGCTGAAGAGCTTTCAGGAAAGAGTCCTAATTCTTCCATCACATCGTAAATACGATCTGCACCGAAAGAGATTCCAACTCCTGACATGTTCTTTAAGCCAAAAATTCCTGTTAAATCGGCATATCTTCCACCTCCACAGATGCTTCCCATCTTGGCTTCATTCGTCACTACTTCAAAAATAGCTCCTGTGTAATAATCTAGACCTCTAGCCAAGGTAACATCTACTTCTAAAGTCGCTTTCTTTAATCCAAGCGCATCAATCGTTGAAAGAATAAATTGAACTTCTTCTATTCCTTTAAGTCCAATATCTGAGTCTTTTAAAAACTCACTCAATTGAGTTAATTTTTGCACGTTGTCGCCTTTGATTTCAAAGAGTGGTTGAATCAAGTTCAACTCTTCTTCTGAGATTCCTCTCTGGCTCAGTTCTTCTTTTACCTTCTCTAGGCCAATCTTCTCTAGCTTATCAATTGCAACGGTTATTGGAATAATCATTTCAGGACGTCCAATTACCTCAGCAATTCCGCTTAGAATTTTGCGGTTATTCAATTTTATAGAAAAGTCTTTGAATCCTAAATCACTTAACACACCATCAAATAGCTTTACCAACTCTACCTCATTCAATAAAGAGTCGGAACCAATAATGTCTGCATCGCACTGATAAAATTCGCGGTAACGTCCTTTCTGTGGACGGTCTGCTCTCCATACCGGTTGAATCTGAAAGCGCTTAAAAGGAAAAGAAATTTCGTTTTGGTGTCGTACTACGTAACGGGCAAAGGGAACAGTTAAGTCGTAACGGAGTGCCATGTCTGCAAAACTTGACACCGATTTATTTAAAAAAGCATCGTCATTAAACTCTTGACTGCTTCTAACTCCTAATTCAAGTCCTGTTATAGCCTTCTTAAATTTATCTCCTCTCTGTAAAATATTAAAAATTAAACTATCTCCTTCATCTCCGTACTTACCTGTCAAAGTTTCACGATTCTCCATCGTTGGAGTTTCGATCTGCTCAAAACCATACAATTGGAATGACTTTTTGATGGTATCAAAAATGTAATTCCGTTTCGCCATCACCTGTGGCGAAAAATCTCGCATACCTTTGGGTATTCCTACTTTCATAAAATCTTTTCTTTGAATTAGAAATTAAATAACATTTGTGCCCTGAGTGATTTTTTGAACTCTTCGATACAATTCCAACGAAGTCGGAATCACTCAGAGTCCAAAAAATAGTATCGAAGGGCACAAATATTATTTAACCAATTTTCTATACTTGAACTTCGTTGGTTCGGTTCCCATTCGTTTCCTCTTATTCTCTTCATATTCAGAATATCCTCCTTCAAAATAGTATACATTCGCATCGCCTTCAAAAGCCAAAATGTGCGTACAAATACGATCCAAGAACCATCTGTCGTGAGAAATTACCACAGCACAGCCTGCAAAGTTCTCTATTCCTTCTTCTAAGGCTCTCAAGGTGTTTACATCAATGTCGTTGGTTGGTTCATCGAGCAACAATACATTCGCTTCAATCTTAAGGGTCATGGCCAAGTGTAAACGGTTTCGTTCTCCACCTGAAAGCACTCCTACTTTCTTGTTCTGATCTCCTCCATTGAAATTAAAACGAGACAAATAAGCTCTAGAGTTTATAATCTTTCCACCGATTTCCATTTGGTCGTTACCACCGGCAACTACTTCGAAAACTGTTTTTTCTAAGTCTAAATCTCCGTGTGCTTGATCTACATAGCCCAACTCAACGGTTTCCCCTACTTTGAATTCTCCGGCATCAGGAGTTTCTTCTCCCATGATCATTTTAAATAGTGTGGTCTTACCTGCTCCGTTCGGTCCAATAATACCAACAATACCTGCTGGTGGAAGTTTGAAGTTTAAGTTTTCATACAACAAACGATCACCAAAACCTTTAGATACCCCTATTGCTTCAATGACTTCGTTTCCTAGACGTTGTCCGTTTGGAATTGGAATTTCTAATTGCTGAACGGCTTCTTTTCCACCATCTGCCATCAACTTATCATAGTTTGCTAAACGCGCCTTCGATTTACTTCGCTTCGCTTTCGGATTCATTCGAGACCACTCTAATTCTTTCTCTAAATTCTTTCTTCGCTTGCTTTCCGTTTTCTCTTCTGCTTTAAGCCTTTTCGACTTTTGCTCTAACCATGAGGTATAATTACCTTGGTAAGGAATTCCCTGTCCTCTGTCTAATTCTAAAATCCAACCCGCAACGTTATCCAAGAAGTATCTATCGTGAGTTACTGCAATTACAGTTCCTTTGTATTGTTGTAAATGTTGCTCTAACCAATAAACTGATTCAGCATCCAAGTGGTTGGTTGGCTCATCTAGTAATAATACATCCGGTTCTTTCAATAACAGCCTGCAAAGTGCAATTCTTCTTCTTTCTCCACCTGATAAATTCTTTACCAACGCATCTGGCTCAGGACAACGAAGAGCATCCATTGCTCTTTCCAATTTTGTATCTAATTCCCAGGCATTCAACGCATCAATTTGTGTAGAAAGACGCTCTTGCTCTTTCATCAATGCTTCCATTCTGTCTGGATTCTCCAATACTTCAGGATCACCAAATTTCTCGTTACATTCTTCGTAAGCTTTCAATACAGCTACTGTTTCTGCTGCACCTTCTTCTACAATTTCACGAACGGTTTTTGTCTCATCTAATTTAGGTTCTTGTGAGAGCATTCCTACAGAATAGCCATCAGAAAAGACAACATCTCCAGTATAACCGCTCTTTTCTTCACCCGCAATAATTCTCATTAGGGTAGATTTACCAGAACCATTCAGACCAATAATTCCAATTTTAGCCCCGTAAAAGAAGGATAAATATATATTTTTCAAGATAGGTTTCCCCGATGGCAGTGACTTTGTCAAGTTCACCATGGAGAAAATAATTTTCTTATCGTCAGACATTAACTCAATTTTTTAATTTTAACAAATTTGTGAATTAATTGCCGTTTCTCCTTATAATACTGTGATTATTCTTATCCTTGGTTTGACTATTTATGAACAATTTGAACAAGTCAAAAAAAACTTTAGGAAGAACCGAGATTGTTGCGTTTCCAGATCTTAAGAATTGAGAACATCATCGCCAAAATAGATACCGGAGCTTATTTTACTGCCATACATACTCACAAGATGTGGTGCAAGAAAAAAGAACAGCATTTCTATTCTCTTTCAACTTTTTGAACCAAGCAGAAAAGAGTTAAAAACTTAATTATCGGGAATTCGGGATAAGAATTGTTGTAATGGGGGTGAAAATCAAACTATCATTGCGAATATTATAAACGTTAGTGCATAATTGAAGTAATCTCTTTACTTCTTAAAAGATTGCTTCTTCACTTCATTGCTTTTCGTTCATCGCAATAACGCACCTCTTTGATTTCATGTCTATATCATCTTTTCCTTATCCAAACTCACGTTAATTATAAAGACATAGTCGTATTGTAAAAAAGGAATAAAGCAGTAATGAGAGAATTGAAGAACGATTCATTATTCGAACTTCTATTGTTTAGCCGGTATAAAAGAATTACTCTTTTGAGTTTAAACAATCGAGATAAAATGAGGCCTCCTGTCTTATTTCTAACAAATAAATACGTAAAACTTCTTCTATCTTTAACTTAATTCTATTTGAGTCTTTAATAACCTTTGATTCAGAAATTTGACCATGCATTGAGAATAAGCGCATTGAAATTTATGTCTGTTATTCTTCAAATTGAATAAATAAATATCCTTGTGTTGAATTAGGAAACAATGTAAATTCATTTCGAAATGGATTTTGATTTTGTTTCTTATTCTCTTCAAATTCATCGGTCTCGCTTATATTTCCGAATAATCAGCCTTGCTCCTTTATCAAAACTAAAATAGTTGTAGGTCCAATTAAAAAAGGTGATGACTCTATTCCGAAATCCGACTAATGAAATCAGGTGAATAAACATCCAAACAAACCAAGCAATTGTTCCCTGAAATTGAATTTTCCCGATGTCAACTACTGCCCTATTTCTTCCAATGGTAGCCATAGAACCTTGATCTTTATATTCAAATGCTTTCGTTTCCTTACCGTCTTCTAAATTCAAGAGATTTTTAGCTAAAAAAATCCCTTGCTGATTTGCAACTGGTGCTACTTGAGGTAGTCCATTTGGATATAAATCTGTTTCCATGTAAGCAATATCTCCAACGGCATAAATGGAATCATAGTCTTTTACTTTTGAGCTTCGATCTACAATGTACCTTCCTCTGTTGATGACTTCATCACTTAATCCATTAATCACATTTCCTTTAACTCCAGCTGCCCAAATCAGAGTTTTACTTTCCAATACCTCTCCAGATTGAAAGCTTAATTTTTTTCCATCAAAGCTGGAAACTGATTTATTCAGCATCACATTTACACCTAATTCTTCCAAATACGCCAAAGCTTTAGCAGATGCTTTTTCCGACATAGGTTTCAACAGCTCATCTTGCATTTCAATTACCTGAATCTTCATTCGTGCAATGTCCAAGTCAGGGTAATCAGTTGGTAGAATATGATTTTTTAATTCAGCCAATGCTCCAGCCAATTCTACACCAGTAGGACCGCCTCCTACAATCGGGAAGTTCATGTAACTCTCCTGTTCTTCTTCATTCGCCAACAAGGCTTTTTCAAAGTTTTGCAAAATTAGACTCCTTAAGTCCAATGCTTCAGAAACTGTTTTCATGGTCATGGCGTGCTTTTCCACTCCCTTCATTCCAAAAAAATTAGTTGTAGTTCCTGTTGCAATCACTAGGTAATCATAGCCTACTTCTCCAATATCTGTTTTAACAACTTTTTGTACAGCATCAATCTCTTCCACAGCTGCCATACGGAAGAAAAAATTTTGATACGATTTAAATATTTTACGAATAGGATAGGCAATAGAGTCGGGTTCTAAACCTGAGGTTGCAACTTGATACAATAAAGGTTGAAAAGTATGATAGTTGTTTTTATCCAACATCAACACCTGAATTTTTTTATTACGAAGTGCTTTTGCCAAATTAAGCCCACCAAATCCTCCTCCAATGATGACAACTCTTTTATATTCTGACGCAGGTATATTCATTAAACTTTGTTATTACAGTGTAATAATGTTTCTTTTTTACCTGTACCAAATTACTCCATTTTAAGCTTTCTTCATCTTAATAACTTGGCTATTTTAGTACAGAATACAAGTTTTTTTATTCCAATTTATGCTTGCTTCACCTGATAATTCCCCGGTGTAAATCCGAACACTTTCATTAATACATTCCAACTTCTTATCTGCGCGATTACCAAGGCTAAATGGCTAATTTCTTCTTTATTGAAATGCTCCAAAAGCATATTAAATATCAGATCACTTATCCCCTCATTCCAATTTTGATTTAATTGATCTGTTAAGGTTAATGCTGCTACTTCTTTCTTCGAATAATAATCTGTCTCCATCCAAACACACAGAGATGATAATCTCAACTCACTTTCTCCTGCATGTTTTAATTCTTTGTAATGCATATCAACACAGTATGCACATGCATTTAATTGTGCTGTTCTCAACCTAATTAATCCAAGTAATTGAAATTCTAAGGAAGATTCATTAATGCAATCTTCCACTTTCATCATGCATTCAAAAATTTCATTTGGTACTTGCTCATATCCAATCCTTTCCATAGTTCTATCTTTTGTTTGATTTATAGAACAAATGTATCAGGGCGTTTTTTAAATTCACTTAAGATACCTTAAGAACGAATTATTCAGACGTCTTTCTCAGTTCACTTAAATATTCAGGAGTAATGTCAAGGTAGGAAGCAATCATATATTGAGGAACTCTTTGAGCAAACTCAGGTATCTTATTTACTAGATGATAATAACGGGTTTTACTATCCTCTTTCATATAGAAGTAACTACTCCTTTGCTGAGCAATTAAAGTTTTCTCCGTTATAATGCGGAATAGGGTTTCAATTTTTGGAATTTCTTTATATATGAGATCAAGGGTTTCTTTGCTAATTTTTAAAACTGTCGTTTCTTCTATCGCTTGAATATTTAATCGCGACTTCGTTTGATTGATAAAACTGTCTGTATTCGTGAACCACCAGTTATCAATACCAAACTGTACAATTTTTTCGATGCCTTTCTCATTATAATCATACGTGCGAACCAAACCTTCTGCTATAAAAAAATAATTCCTACATATTTTCCCTTTCTCCAATAGGTATTCTTTCTTCTTAAATTTTTGAATACTCAATGAATCATAAAAATGTTCAAAATCGGATTCATCCAACAAAACATATCTATCAATATATTCTTTCAATTTCTTTTTAAACATAGCTTCCCTATTAAAATTAGTGGCGCATTCTCGATTTATATTGCTAGAACATTCAATTTTAAAAGTTACTTGTCGAAATTGCTTTTAGTTCATCGGAATCGAATGCCTTTTGTTTAGGAGTTGAGTTAGCTATAAAAATCATAGCTTCAGCAACATCTGCATCGTAAATACCTCTGTACTTTTTGAATGCTCCAATCATCAAGAATTCTAAGTTTTTCATCAAGAAAATTCCAATCGACTCTCCTAAACGTTTTTCTTTTCGGTTTCCAAACAACATCGATGGCCTTACTACATAAGAGCCCTTAGGACCTTCCCTCTCGATAGCGTCTTCAAGCCTAGCTTTTGTTCTCATATAAAAATTAGATGAGCTTGCATTCGCTCCCAAAGCAGAAACATATACTAGTTGGGAAACCTTCTTTGCTTTCGCAAGTTTTGCAATTTGCAGCTGTAACTCGTAATCTACTTTTTCAAAAGCTTCTTGTGAGCCTGCTTTTTTAATGGTGGTTCCTAAAGAAATAAATACATGGTCAGCCTCGAATAAGTGTTGATGCTCTTTCAAGTCCGCAAAATCAATAACTGATTCAACTATTTTAGAAGAAGTATATTTCTTCGATCTTCTGTTTACGACGTAGACCTTATCATATCGTTGGTCTTCGTCTAGAAAACCTAATAATTTCTCGCCGACAAGGCCTGTAGCACCAAACAATAGCGCTGTCTTGGTTTGATCCATTATTTGCAGTTAAATTTGCATCCAATTTAAACAATGTATTGCGTTTAAAGCTTAAGAAAATATGGATAATAAGCAAGAATTATTTGATAAAGGCGTAAGTCTTTTAAGGGCAGGAAATTTTGATAAAGCTCTCGTTATTTTTGACAAATTAGTGAAACAAAGTCCTAAAATCGCTGACTATTGGAGTGAGAGAGGTGTAGTTTACTTCCACATGAATAGAAAGAAAGAAGCTCTATTGAATATGGATAAAGCTGCTCAGCTTCAACCCAAAAAGCCTTATCGCTATTCTAGCAGAGCTTACATAAGAGGTCATTATAAAATGACGCAGGAAGCTATTGCAGATTACGAGAAAGCAATTGAACTAGACCCAGAAGATGCAGTCGCACAAAATAATTTAGGACTGCTTCAAGAGCAGCTAGGGTATAAAAAGGAAGCAAAAAAACGATTTGACATTGCTGATGATTTAATGGAAAGTCCTAAAGAAGGCACTAAGCTTGGTATTCAAGAAGAACCACTGGAAGCAAGGAATATCCAAAAAGAAATTGACCAAGAAAAGAAAAACCAAAGTCTTTGGAGTGAATTAAAATCCTTGACCGGTAAAGAAGGAAGAGCATCTTTTGGGCGTTTTGTTAAGTCCGGTTTTAAAAATACCTAGCTAAAACTAGCACTAACTAATTGATTACTAAAAAAAGAAAGCAAATTATAACAGAAATACGGATTAAACATATACCTTTAACTGTCTAAAAAACAGACATTCGTGATTAGCTCTATTTCCGGCTTCGTTCAGATTGCAAAAGATAATTCTCTAGAGGCAAATCATCAAAAAGCAATACACAATATTTGTAATTTCCTATTTTTTCATTTGGAACTACAAGACTTGGTTCTATTTCTGAATACCGCTAACAGTGGAATTATTCAAAACTTAGCCTATGGTAAAAAAGGAAACAGTCAGTCGACTCTTGTCAAAAACCCGATTCACCTTCAACTTGGCCAAGGAATAACTGGTACAGCTGCAGAATCGAAAAAAGTACGTTGCATTAAAGATGTTAGTAAGTGTAAAGAATATATATCAGACATAACTAAATGTGTTTCAGAAC
>JAESST010000363.1 GCA_016763995.1 Flavobacteriales bacterium
ATTAGTGCAAAGCAAACAAGGAATCGATTAATGGTTGCCCCTGGAAATTCTATAAGTATTGGGAATGCCTACGAAACAGTAGATGGAGCAAACATTATTAGAGTAAAGGGAAATCCAAATTTAGCCGAGGTTAGGGTCATAATGATTGGTGTTAGAAACAGAAGAGGAGGGCCGATTGAATTTAATGACGATGGCTTGGCGAAATGTGCAGAAGTATGGGTGAACGAATTGCGACTTTCGGATTTTAATAACGACGGAGGTTGGGCAGCTACGGCTAGGGCGACAGCGCAGATTGCCGATTTAGGCTCTGCTAATTTTTCAGGAAGTTATAGCACTCCTGGTTGGGGAAGTCTGGAGCAGAAACTAAACGAAAGACAAAGGGAAACAAAGCAACAATACGACTTTTCTACAAGTGTTGAATTAGCAAAGTTTTTACCCAAACAAGCGAATTTGAGTATCCCGATGTATTATTCAATTTCCGAAAGTATTGTGCGTCCTGAATATAATCCTTTAGATCCTGATATTCGATTAAAAGACTATTATAAATCTGATGAACTAACAGATGACTTTAAAGATTCAATTCAAAAAATAACAGACGATTATACCAGAAGACGTAGTATTAACTTTACTAACGTAAGGAAGACTCCTGGACCCAATAAGAAGAAAAGTAACATTTACGATGTAGAGAATTTGTCTTTTACCTATGCCTATTCTCAAATATTTAAAAGAGATATTAATACAAAGAAGAACAAACAAGAAACATATAGAGGACAAATCAACTACAATTTTTCTGGAAAGCCCAAAAGTGTTGAACCTTTTAAAAAGGTTAAATTCTTTGAAAAGCATAGGGCGTTTAGAATAATTCAAGACTTTAACTTCAATTTAGTTCCAGGGCAAATTAGCATTCAAAATTCATTTGACAGAGCTTATCAAGAACGTCAAGCAAGAACCATTACCAGTTCTTCCACCGGAACCTTTATTAATGAGTCGCCCGCATTTTATCAGAAATCTTTCAATTGGTCAAGGACATACTCATTAAGGCACAAGTTTACTCGTTCATTAACCTTTAACTTCAGTGCTTCAGCCAGAGCTTTAATTGGAGAGCCTGATGGAAGGGTGGATAGAAGAGACGAAGATAAATATGAGGAGTTTAAACGTGAGGTTTGGGATAACATAAAGGGGTTTGGAGACAACACAAATTACAACCACAACTTTGATTTAAATTATAAGATTCCAATTAATAAGTTGCCTCATTTAGATTTTATAACCGCACAGGCAAGATATGGGGCAACCTTTGCTTGGGACTTAGTGGGTAACCCTGATGATACAATCAGCTTAGGAAGCACCATCCAAAATTCAAATACGAAACGATTGACAGGGAGTGTTAATTTTCAAATGCTACTTGATAAATTTCAGTATGTAAAAGACCTAAAAGACCCGAGGATAGATAATAAATTCACCTTTAAGGAGAAAGAAGATAAAAAGAAGGACGATACAAAAAAAGGAAATGAACTCAAGAAGACTCTTGAGGATGGCGATGATGCTAAGAGGAGTGAATTTAGCAAGGTAGGAGGGACTGATGAGGAAGAACCTGATACTTTAAAAAATAAAAAGTTCTTTTTAAAGAGACATTTATTAGATAATGTTTTGTGGGGTTTAATGAGTGTGAAGACGATTTCCTTTACGTATAGCGAAACAGAAGGGACAATTTTACCGAACTTCAATCAAAGTATGAATGTGCTAGGAATGAATTCTGGTTTTTCTGCTCCTGGTTGGGATTTTGTTTCAGGAATACAAAGTCCGGGTGAAGAATTTCTGAATCGAGCAATTGATAGGGATTGGCTGGTAGATGGGGTTTTTGTCGGGGGAGACTTCTCTAAAACATTCAGTAGCCAGTTTAGTATGAGAGCTACTATACAACCTATTAAAGGTCTTCGTATTCAATTGGAAGCCAATAAAAGGCAGTCTGAGAATGTGACCAAGAATTTTTTCTACGATCCAGATTCTTCAAGATATAACTTTGAAGCTCCTTTGGTCATTAGTGGTAATTATAGCCAGTCATTTTTAAGTTTTAATACAGCATTTAAGAAAATTGATGATAAAGATTTTAGTAGTGAAGTGTTTGAAAAATTAAGAGCAAATCGAGAGGTGATTTCTTTAAGGTACTTAGATAGAGAAGATGCTTCCAGAATACTAGTTACAGATTCATTGGATGGTATTGGATATGCTGATGGATATGGTAGTACTTCGCAAGAGGTGCTCTTGTACTCTTTTTTATCTGCTTATTCAGGGCAAAGCCCAAGTAGTACTTTTATCGGAGATTTTACGAAAATGATGCCATTACCAAACTGGAATATTACATATGACGGCTTGTCCAAAATTCCATTTTTTAAGAAATATTTTAGAACAGTAACTTTAAATCATGCTTATCGCTCTACCTTTAGTGTAGGAGCATTTACAAGAAACCAGAACTTTGGTTTAGGCGAAACGGGAGACCCTAGTAGAGACATTAATAGAAATTTTATTGGAGAGAAGCAATTGTCTTCGGTAAGTATAATAGAACAGTTTAGCCCACTAATTAATGTCGATATGACTTGGAATAATAGTTTATTGACAAGGATGGAGTTTCGTAGAGACAGAAATGTATCCTTAAGTTTTGCCAATAACCAAGTCACAGAAATTATTGGTAAAGAATACATTATTGGATTGGGGTATCGAATTTCAAACCTTAAATTACCGTTTAAGGTAGGTAAGGTAGAGAAAGCTAGTGATCTAGATTTAAGGGGTGATATTTCTATCAGAGACAACAGAACTATAATTAGAAGGATTGTGGAGAATAGAAATGAATTAACTTCTGGCCAACGAATATTTTCAATTAAGTTTACGGCAGATTATAAGTTTAGTAGTAAGTTGAATCTGAGGCTGTTCTATGATAGGGTGGTTAACACTCCATTAATTTCCTCTAGTTTTCCAACGGCAAATACAAACGCTGGATTAAGTTTACGCTTTACGCTTTCACAATAGCACCTGAATCAATAAATTTGTAGCAAATAAAAAATAGAAAATGAATATTCCAGCAGACTTAAAATATACTTCAGATCACGAATGGATCAAAGTTGAAGGCGATGTAGTTACTATAGGTGTAACTGATTTCGCTCAAGGCGAATTAGGAGATATTGTTTATGTAGAGATTGAGACGGAAGGCGACACTTTGGAAAAAGGTGACGTATTTGGAACAGTTGAAGCAGTGAAAACAGTTTCAGATTTGTTTATGCCACTAAAAGGTGAAGTAATTGAAATAAACGATGGAATTGAATCAACTCCAGAGTCAGTTAACAATGACCCTTATGGCACAGGCTGGATGATTAAAGTTAAAATAGGGGATGCTTCTGAGCTAGAAGACTTATTATCTGCAGAAGACTACGAAAAAGAGCTTTCATAACTTGAAACTATTAAAATGGATTCCTGCTTTAATGTGGGTTTCTATTATTTGTTGGTTAAGTTTTAGCTCTCTTGAGAATGTTAGAGTACCTAATTTTTTTAGCGCTGATAAGGTAGCTCATGTTATCATGTATTTCATACTTGGAGCCTTTCTATACTTTCCACTGAGGCGGAATAGAAGGCACTATTTTTTGATGATGTTTTTTGCATTAATTTTTGCATCGCTAACAGAATTTATTCAGCATTTTCTCGTTGTGAACAGATCTGGAGAACTAGGAGATTTTTTAGCAAATTTTCTTGGTTTACTTTTGGCACTTGTGATTGGAAAACGACTTCAGAAAACTTAACATTAAGCTTACATGTACTAAGTGAGGAACATCTAAAATTTCTTATCTTAGCTTATTGAAATAACTATTTATATGGAACTAAAAAAGAACCCGAAAGCTAATCTTGAAGATAAGAAAGGAATTTTCTTTGCAATTGGATTGGTACTTTCTTTAGCTATCGTGCTTGTTGCCTTTGAATGGAAAACTTATGAAGATGGGCCTAGCA
>JAESST010000364.1 GCA_016763995.1 Flavobacteriales bacterium
ATTGGCATTTTAAATCATGGTTCAATTCAACAGAACCATCAGAAACTTCTACAGTTGTTAACTTTAGTTTTCTCAATAAATCCTTATATTCTTCAAACATTCCTCGGATAATAAAGGCTTCAAATAGGGTTCCACCTAGATAGACTTTCATGCCAGCTTGGTGATAGATCTCTATCTTTCTTTCCAAGTCGTTAGTAACATATGAAGTACCAAATCCAAGTTTCACAAGGTCGGTAAGATGAGCACAAGAGTCAACAAAGTTTTCAGCTTGGCGCCAGCTTAAACCCTTATCCATCATCATGGTTAGGCCTGATTCTCTTGGTATTGCTGTTCTGTTGGGGGTAAACGGTAGATCGAAATTCATGTATCAATTTTTGTAATACTCCAGCAGTTCTATAACCTGTGGATTGTATTTTGCTTCCTCATAAGCTTCAAAAAGCTCATCTTTTTCATCGTAATAATTCTTTAATGCAACATCTAGATAAAACATAGCATTTATCAAATCTCCTTTTTCTAGAAGGAAGGCCACAAAATTATACAATAACTTGCCATTTTTCGACTGATTTTGAACGCCAAGAATATAATAATCCATGGCCTCTTCATTCTCATTTAATTCTTTGCAGGTATTCGCAAGATCGATAAGTATAGTTTCATTCTCTGGGTCGAGGTCATATACTCTTTTAAAAGACTCAAGTGCTTCGTTTTGGAAGCCTAAAGTTCCTTGAGCTTCTCCCAATAAATAATGATATTCAAGATTGAATTCATCTAGCTTAATTGCTTTCTTTACATAAGAAATTGTGTCGAGTTCTCTTTCTAGTTCAAAGTAACATGAAGCTATTCCGTGCCATGCATCAGGCATGTATTCATCTAGAGATAACGCTTTTTTATAAAATGAAATTGCTTTTTCATAATTCTCTAGCTTTTCAAAACTTTCACCCATATAATAATAACAGAGAGAATCTTCTGTATCAAACTGAAGTGTTTCGTGGAAACAACTTAGGGCTTCTTCATATTTTTCTTGTTGATTAAAGCAATGAGCTTTATTAAAATAAGCGGAGGAGAAATCTTCTTTAATGGCAATTGAAAAATCGTAACAATTAATTGCTTTTTCGAATAAATCTAGTTTAGCATATGTTATTCCTAGATTATACCAACCAATGTAGGAGTATGGGTTAGCATCAACGAATCCTTGAAAATATTTTCTTCCTCGCTCAATTTGATCAGAAACATCAAAACAAAATCCTAATTCATAAAGTGCCGTTTCATTATCAATGTTTAAAGAAAGTATCTCTTTAAGGTATCCAATAGCCTCTTTGTGCTTGTCTAAATTTTCATATTCAAAAGCTAATTGAAGTAAAATATCTTCTTTCTCAAATTCTTCTGAATGTTGAAGGGCTTTCTTATAATTCTCGATTGCTTTATCGGATTTCCGTAATTGACTAAAAATAGAAGCCTTTGTATAAAATAAATCAATATTGTAAGGCTCAATAGCTTCTGCCTTATTTAGAAATTTTAACGCTTCCTGTGGTTTGTGTATGCTTAAATAGAGTTGAGCAACACTAAGCAATAAAGTTGCAGAATTAGGATGTTGATTTAGCGCATTTTTTGAGACTTCCAATGCTTTCGAATAACTATTCTTGCTATTGTAGTATTCTAGCAAATTATCAAATTCGTCTACATCAAAAAACAAGGCAGTTTTTTGAGAAAGCATTTTCTCAAAACGCTGAACAGTCAGTGTGATGTCTATTTCATCATCAAAAGAAAAGTCATTCTCTTCGTCCATAATAAATCAAAATCGCCTTCCTAACAAAGGTTAATAAAATAAAGGCAATGCAAAGGTCGGCTAAGTATTATTATTCACAAAGAAATTAACAAGAATAAGGAATTAAAAATGACTAATTAATGACTAATTTTGGGTCAAAATAAACGATTCGAATGACATTAATTAAATCAATATCAGGTATTAGGGGTACGATTGGAGGAGCCGTAGGTGAGAACTTAACACCAGAAGACATTGTAAAGTTTGCTTCAGCATATGGACAATGGTTGAAGAATAGAAATGAGTCTAAGTCTGATGATTTAACAGTAGTTATCGGGCGAGATGCAAGGGTAAGCGGAGCAATGTTGAATCATTTAGTAGTAGGAACCTTGCAAGGATTGGGAATAAATATTGTTGATGTTGGATTATCAACTACTCCAACAGTTGAAGTTGCCGTTACTATGGAAAAAGCAGATGGCGGAATTATTTTAACAGCTAGCCATAATCCAAAGGAGTGGAATGCACTGAAGTTGTTGAATGAAAAAGGTGAATTTATTTCAGCAGAAGATGGAGCCAATTTATTGTCTATCGCAGAAAGTGGAGCATACCATTATCAAACAGTTGGTAAACTTGGAAGCTATAAAGAGGATGATTCTTATTTAAAAAAACACATTGATGCAGTTTTAGCCCTTTCTTTAGTGAATAAAAAAGCTATTCAAAAGAAAAACTTTAAAGTAGTAGTTGATTGTGTTAATTCAACAGGAGGTATTTTTGTCCCCGCATTATTAAAAGCATTAGGAGTTAAAGAGGTAGTTGAATTGTACTGTGAACCAAATGGTAACTTCCCACATAACCCGGAACCCTTGCCTGAGAATTTGACAGAAATTTCTGCAGCGGTTAAGAAACATAATGCTGATTTGGGAATTGTTGTTGATCCTGATGTGGATAGATTAGCTTTGGTTTGCGAAGATGGAGAAATGTTTGGAGAGGAATATACGCTTGTTGCTGTTGCGGATTATATTTTAGGTCATAACAAAGGTAGTACGGTCAGTAACTTGTCCTCTACAAGAGCGCTAAGAGATGTAACTGAAAAGCATGGTTGTCAGTATTTTGCTTCTGCTGTTGGCGAAGTAAATGTGGTGACAAAAATGAAAGCTGAAAATGCAATAATTGGAGGTGAAGGAAATGGCGGAATTATTTATCCAGAATCTCATTATGGAAGAGATGCATTAGTAGGAATAGCATTATTTTTATCTCATTTAGCAACGTTTCAAGGTAAAAGCCAAAAAGCATGTTCAGAATTAAGAGCGAGTTATAACTCTTATCATATATCTAAAAACAAAATAGAATTAACTCCTGAGATTAACGTAGATGAAATTTTAACCAAGATTCATAAAAAGTATGAAAAACAACCTGTAAATACAATTGATGGGGTTAAAATTGAATTTGATAATGAATGGGTTCATTTAAGGAAATCGAACACTGAACCAATCATTAGAATATATTCTGAAAGCGAATCTGAAAGCACTGCAAATCATTTAGCAGAAAAAATTATTTCAGATATTAAAGAAATTATTAAGTCCTAAATCCTTTATTTCTCAATATGAATATTTATTTAGATAATGCAGCTACAACCCCTATTGACCCACAAGTAGTAGAAGCAATGATTCCTGTTTTGAAGGAAAATTTTGGAAATCCCTCATCTATTCATTCTGACGGGAGGATTGCGAGATCTATTATTGAGAAGTCAAGGAAAAAAGTAGCGTCCTTTTTTAATGCAAGCCCTTCAGAATTCTTTTTCACTTCGGGAGGAACAGAGGCGGATAATATGATTTTAAGGTGTTCTGTAGAGGATCTTGGAGTGAAACATATCATTACTTCACCATTGGAACATCACGCTGTATTGCATACAGCTGAAGAATTGAGAGATCAAGCCGGTATTCGTTTGAGTATAGTGAAAGTATGTAATAAAGGAAAAATTGATTTAGAGCATTTAAAAGAATTGTTGCAAACGGAAGAAAAGACCTTAGTGAGCTTGATGCATGCCAATAATGAAATAGCAACAAAACTTCCTTTGAAGGAAGTTGGAGAGATTTGCAAAGAATACAAGGCTCTATTTCATTCTGATACAGTTCAAACAATGGGGCATTATGCATTTGATTTCGAGGAATTGAATCTGCATTTTGCAACCTGTGCGGCACATAAATTTCATGGACCAAAAGGAATTGGATTTCTTTACATGAAGAGCAATATCCACTTAAAACCAATGATAACTGGAGGGGCTCAAGAAAGAAATATGCGAGCGGGAACAGAGAATATATACGGTATTGTTGGCTTAACAAAGGCACTGGAGTTAGCATATGATAATTTGGAAGAACATCAAAAACAAATTCAATCGGTAAAATCATACATGATTGATCGCTTGAAAAAAGAAATACCGGATGTTCAATTTAATGGAGATTCCGAATCTGGAGATTCTCTATATACTGTTCTAAATGTATGTTTTCCATCTTCTGAGGTAGATGAAATGTTTTTATATCATCTAGATATTGAAGGTATTAGTGTGTCAGGGGGAAGCGCTTGTTCTTCAGGCACCAATATTGGATCTCATGTATTAAGAGGCGTTAATTCTCCAATGGACAGACCTTCAGTTCGCTTTTCTTTTGGAAAGTTCAATTCAAAAGTAGAGGTGGATAGATGTATAGAAGTATTAACTAATATTTATAATAAGCAATAGATGAGAGTTACCGTTCTAGGAAGTGGGACTTCTCAGGGCGTTCCTGTTATTGGTTGTGATTGTGTCGTTTGCCAATCTATCGACCCAAGAGATTATCGTCGGAGATGTTCAATTTTAATTGAGCATAATGACACAACCATAGTTGTAGATACAGGACCTGATTTTAGGGCTCAGATGTTAAGAGCAAAAGTCAAAAAATTAGATGCTGTTCTTTTTACACATGAGCATAAAGATCATGTTGCAGGGCTAGATGATGTGAGAGCATTCAACTTTATGAACAGTGGAAAGGCGATGGATGTTTTTGCCACAGAAAGAGTACAAGAAGCATTAAAAAGGGAATTCGAATACATTTTTGCAGAAAATAATTATCCTGGTATCCCTAGAGTTAGCCTAAAGAAAATCGGTGAAGCCCCATTCTATATAAACGGAGTTGGAATCGTTCCCATAGATGTATTGCATTATAAACTACCTGTTAAGGGGTTTCGAGTAGGTGATTTTGCTTATGTAACAGACGCAAACTTTATCTCGGAAGAGGAAAAATTAAAGCTTCTTCATCTCGATGTATTAATTGTAAACGCCTTACGGAAAGAAAAGCACATCTCACATTTTAACTTAGAAGAGGCGCTTGCATTAATTGAGGAACTTAAACCTAAAAAAGCTTTTCTTACTTACATTAGCCATTTAATGGGAAAACATAAAGTAACTGAAGAGCTTTTACCTAGCCATGTAGAAGTTGCTTTCGACGGGCAGGAGATTTTACTTTAATCAACAAAAATAATAGGAGTCACCTGTTTGTCTAACCTTAAAAAATAGGTTCCTGATTTAATTCCTGATCTGAAGATTTGAATTTGATTCTGTAGTCTCATTACCTTAAGTTCTACTTGTTTTCCATTCATATCTAAAATCTCTATAATAGTTGGTTGGAAGCCATCTTTAAGTTGAACTGAAATCTTGTCTTTACTAGGGTTCGGATAAATATTAACTAGTGATTTTGTTAAACCAATATCTTGTAACCCAACTGTTGTAACAGGAGATATCTCTATGTTCATTTTAAAGTCTTGGGTTGTGTTATCCCTATATTCAGACCATGAACCTAGTATTATTTCATAAGTTCTCTGTGATGCAGGAGTTACAAAATTTCTTCCAAGATTTATATTAGCCCCATCCATTAACCACAGTAAGTAAATTCCGCCACTTGAAATAACAATTGGGTTATTGGTGGGAACTCGGTGGTATTGATTGAAAGAAATAGCAGGAAAGTTGATGAAATTAGAGTCTAGAACTGTCCCTTGGCCAGGTCCTCGACCGTTATCGTCGTAAATCACAGCATGAAAACCTCCTGGAGGAACACCTACCGTAGTAATCCAGAAGTTGGAAGCAGTAATTTGAGCAGGGTAGTAAGGTGGTTCAATATAAACTGCACACCCACCATTTCCACCATTCCATCCTATACCGAATCCACTGGTACCAGAAGTGTAATCTAAGGTTTGAGTTCCAAGAGTTG
>JAESST010000365.1 GCA_016763995.1 Flavobacteriales bacterium
CCGATGCCTAAATCCCGTTGGGATTTGATCTTTGAAGGAAAAGCAGAAAAGCAATTCCTGAAACTTCCTAAAAATACGCAAAAGAGAATTCTTGATTACTTTGATGGTAGGATTTTGCATTTGAAAGACCCTATGGTTCAAGCAAATACCTTGCAAGGTGAGCTGCATGGGCTGTATCGCTTTCGGGTTGGTGACCACCGTATTATTACTGTTAAAGACCAAGGACGTATGGTTATTGTTGCTGTTAATATTGGTCATCGCCGTGAAATTTATCGCTAATTCCATAATCTCTACCTCTTGATCTCTAAACAGTGCTTAATAGCTTCCTTGATATCCATACCTTGCTCTTTTAGGTTTTTAATCATCTGATAATCTTCCGCTTGGGTGGAATAAAGCAGATTTGAAAACGGATCCAGTATAAGTCGGCCAATTGCAAAACCTTCTTGGCCCTTAATCATCACTTCTGCGTATTTGCCTTTACGGGTTTTAATTGACTTGATCTGCTCTTCAAGTTGATCTGTCATATTTAACCTACTGTCTTTTTTTAGCTGATCAACCGACTCTGGCTTTTGCGAAAGCAAGCACATCCAGTCGCTATTGTCATAAGCAGCTCTGGCCCCTGGGTTTTCAAAAAAGTCATTAATACTTTGGGTACCAACGATCAGCGAGCCCCGGTATTTACGAAGGCGCCTAGCCAGTGTTTCAATAAATGCACCACTTTGCTTATGACGTAGCATGTCCCAAGCCTCATCAAAGACAATATGAAATGGCGTTCTACGATCGCCTAAAAACATCTGGTTAGAGATGGTAATAATCATCATCTGCACAATTACTGCCTGCAGGTCTTTACGCTCTTTAAGTTCTTCCAGCTCAACAACAACTAGAGGGTTAGTTAAGTCCACATTATTGGGACCATTAAAAAAACGTCCATACGCCCCTTTTTTAGTGTAGGGAAAAAGCATCGTACCCATATCCTTGGCTCTTACTTCTGCTTGGGACAGTAAGTAGTCAGCCACATCACTAATTGTTGCCGCCTGATTTTTAGCGTCCCACACCTCTAAAATAGACTTATCAAGAATAGCTAAGCTCATATCGTCCAAGCCACCAGAAGGAGACGCCATCAAAGAAAAGACACTTTTAAGCATTGCCAAGGCATCTTGCGCCGCCTCACTATCACTAGCTGAAATTGTCGAAAAAGGATTAAGACAAAGCTTAGACTTAGTATCAAACTCAATAAACTGACCTTCCATCAACACGCAGGTTTTTTCAAAGGACCTGCCGACGTCCATCACAAACACGCGCCCGCCAAGTCCTAAAGTACTGCTCATTAGTTCTTGCATAAAAACTGATTTACCTGAACCCGATCTGCCGACCACACAAACATTAAAGTTACCACCCGCAGCATCAAATGGAGACCAAGTCATGAACTGACCGCGTCTACCAGTCAAAAGCACACTTGGTGTACTGGTCCCTTTCCATTCCCCTTGCAGTGGTAGTAAGTTTGATGACTCAGTTGAAAGAGTTGTACGTAATTTACCAGCACTATCTAACCCTTTTAAAAAGGGGTTTTGCCAAAGCATTGGCAGCTGACTTAAAAAGATTGGCAGATGCATAAACTGCTGCTCTTCAAGCTGCCATTCGTGGGCAGTAAACAAACTCTTTAGCGCCTGACCATGACTCTCTAAATCATCATCTTTTCCAAAAAGCGTAATACTAAAACTAGTTTTAACAATCTTTTCACCACGTCCCATCTCTGTCCGAACAAAAGCAAGTTCTTGTGCTTGCTCCATAATATCTGGTAAAAACTTACCAAGCGGCGAGAAGGCCTGCTTTTCAATGTAGCCAGTTTTAGCCATAATCTTACTAGCAATACCACCCTGCTTTGGCAGGTAAATGCCGTAACTCATAAAAAATGGACAAGGAATTTGTGCCTGGTCACGGCTCATATCGCCCAGTAAATCCCCCATAGCAAATAGCGACCAAACATCAGGGTAGCGCTTTACTCCAAAACTGCGAGCAGTAATCTCTCCCCGACCCTTTTTTAAAACCAAACCATCATCTTTAACCTCAAGCCCAAAACCAAGTGGCACCATTTGAACATTTAAATCCTCCAACCCATTCCAGCACGAGTCGTGCTGCCTATGCTGCGCAGCGCGCGGCCGGTCGGAGCCTGACTGCTGATGATGTGGGCGTGGTCGTTCATTAAGATCTTGAACATCTTGGCTGGGTGCTCTGCACCCCCAGTCGAGATTCGACCCCCAGTCGAGGTCCGACCTCCAGTCGAGGTCCGACCCCCAGTCGAGGTCCGACCCCCAAGCTTCTGGCAGAGATAGTACTCCTTGCATCATGGCAATAAGGTCACTAGCGTGCCAAAGATGGTTTGAAATTCCCACGGTTTCTAACAAAGTCATTAATTGGCGCTGTACGTTGATCACCTCGGTGATTTTTACCTTTTTAGTAAAAGTTTGAGTAAAGCTAATCAAGCAACGGAAATTTCTGAGGGTGTAAGGAGCTTGTGGGCTATTTGTGGTAAATTTACGCAAGAATTCTACCCGCTTTTGCGCCAATTCTTTATGCGCTGGACGTGTGCGAGCAGCCACATAACGACTAAACAAATCATCATTATTTGGGTCAGCAAAAAGCGTCACTTGAATCGCACTTTCTTCTGGCAAAATATTGGTAAATAAACTAGTTATTTCCTTTTGCATAGTATCACTTGACCCCACCAGTGGCGTTGCCTCTAGCACAAACCCTAAGGTTTGCCCATCCTCAGTGGGCTTGTGCCAAAATATCTTAGTATTAGGATCAAAGTCACTGTAGGGCAGCTCACGCGCAAAATTAGGCATGTTTTGCAGATCTAATAACGGCTCAGAACTTTCTTTTTGTCTGGTGGAGCTGCTACTGGCAGCGGTGCTGCTACTAGCAGTGGTGCTACTACAGCCTCGCCAGGGTTTATCACCAAAAGCTCCCATCACCTTAGATCCCATAGCTGCTAACTTATCAGCGATATTTATGAGGTGCATAATAGACCTCCTTTTACATGTAGATTTCTCCTGTCCGGCCCCACTGGGGCTTCGATAGACCATTTTGCTTTACTTAAAACTGTGTAGACGTAACTGCCCTCATGAAAATGCCCAAAAGTATCTTGAAAAGGTGCTAACCACACTCTAATTGCCCGTTCTGGAATTCGCTTCAAGATCGTACCATTAGCTATTGGGTAGGCAGAGCTACCAGTAAAAATAACATCGCTTGTCTTACTATCTTGCTGGTAAGACACTGACTGACCCTCTTCACCAAAGGGAATATAGCCCTTATTCACTAGCTGATTAGTCTTAGAAATACTAGCCACTACCCCTTTGCCAGGCTCGCTATCAAAGTGCTCTGCCATGTTGCTGCAGCCGGTTAGAGCAAGGGGGATTATAATTGTTGTCATCACGCTCTTCATAAATTTCCTCTCTTATTGGGCGGCCGAACTTCGGCCTGGTATCCAAGCTTCAACTGGTCCTGTTCCGGCACTTTTTTGAATGGTTTTAAGTTGTTGATAACGACTTTTATCATTAGCTCTGCTAATCGCTGCTCTGGTTTTTCCTTGGCCGTAATCTACTCCCTCAGTAAAGACGATATCGACCACCCTGCCGGCTTGCACTTGAATGACTGGTTGTAATTGCTCTGCCCTTTTAATATAGAAATCTGCATACTTTTCTAAGGCATTTGCCGCACCTTTAGAGGCTCCTTGCTTGAGCATTTCCTGAGTTGAAAGCGGGTTAGTTTGAGCAAGGCCACTCATTGGAGAAAAAGTTA
>JAESST010000366.1 GCA_016763995.1 Flavobacteriales bacterium
CGGCATGGTGTTCCAGCACTTCAACCTGTTCCCGCACATGACGGCGGCTGCTAATTCTGCATTCTTTGCAGCAATAGCATCCGCTCTTTTCTTGTTCATTACTTGCTCAGCTTCGAAACGTTTTTTATCATCAACTTCAACAGCTGCAGATAAGGTATCTATCTTAGAGCCTACCTTAGCTTCTTTTTCTTCTAACCATGCAGCAAACTTTTTGTCAGCTTCTTCTTGGCTAAAAGCACCTTTGATAACTCCTTTATCAAGGTGATTTTTGTAAATTACTCCTTTGTAGGATAATAGAGCTTTAACTGTATCAGTTGGTTGAGCTCCTTTTTTAATCCAGCTTAAAGCACCGTCGAAATCGATATCGATAGTTGCTGGGTTTGTGTTCGGGTTATACGTACCTAATTTTTCAATAAATTTCCCATCTCGTGGGGCACGACTGTCCGCGATCACTACATGGAAGTAAGCATATCTTTTCTTACCATGTCTTTGTAATCTGATCTTTGTAGGCATAAAGCGTTTTTATTATTATTTATATAATATTTAAGCCTGCAAAAGTAAGAGTTTTTTAATTTAGAAACTCCCTTTTTTAAAGCTATTATTTCAAGAGTAATATTCACAAAACTTGGTGAATAAGTTTTGATAGACATTGTACTTCTACATTGACTAACGAATTACATCATAAAAATCTCTTCTTCTATTCAGCTTTAAATCTTGTAATACTGATGATTTTACGTTCAAGGTTAAATTATAACTCTGTCTTGGTCCATAAGGAATCCAGTTGATGGCTAATTGCCAACAGTGTAGGTCTCTATTAATGTTAACTGAAGTATAGGTGAAATCATTTCTTTCAAAATCCCAACCTGAAGTTGCGCCAATCTTCCAATTTTCGGTTAGGCTTAAATCAGCGTTAAGGTTCATGGTTTGAGTGACAGTACTAGTAAATGCAGGTTTAGCGTATCTAAGATTATAGCTCACATTTAATGACCATGGAATACTAAAGTCAATATAGCGATCTAAATTGGCATTAATATAATCTAAGTCGTCTTGAGTGGCGTATTTACTCTTTTTAGGTTCTCCTTGTTTCTTTCCGTCTTTCCCTTTTCCTGTTAGCCTAAAATTCAATGCAAATGAGCCACTAGTTAATCGGAATAAATCTCCTTGAACTTTCTTATTGGCTGTATTGATTTTACGTCCTGCTGAATCGAGCGCATAAGGGTCTAAAACTCCACCAAATTGTAGGCTTAAGAATTTTCCAATTCGGGTACGTCCGTTGATCGATACCGGATTCCATTTTAAGGTATCAGCAGTTAAGTCATAGCTCGTATTAATGCTTAAGTTTTCAATCAGTTTAATTTTCTTTAATCCTGTTGTGTCCTTATCAGAGCGAACTTTAATTTCAAGGTTGTTTAATAGACCAAAACCTATTCGACCACTTTCTTTACGATCGGGTCTTCCGTAGACGGTTTGTTCGAAAATGGAATATTCAACTACTTTCCCTGTGGTATCTGTATAATTTAATCTTCCTGTAGTTATTTCTGGTTGATAATTAAAAGAAACAGAAGGGGTCATTACATGTCTAATGGCATTTAGTTTCCCTTTTCGAAACTGATATAAACTATAAAGCTTTGTGGTTAATGCAGTATTGAAATTATATGAACTTCCTCGTTCAAAGCCTCCTATTGTATCAAGGATTGCTCCATTTGTAGTGGTGTTTGATGTTTTTCGTATTGTTTCAAAAGACCACACTTCACTGTAGTTAAAAGAAGGGGATAGGTTGGCGTATTTGAATAATTTAAAAGAGGTGCTGAGTGGAATATTATGTCTCACTCCATTTCGAAAATCTTGGGTCAATTCACCAAATCTATTAATTGCAATTAAGCTATCATAAGAAGATAGCTGATTTGTAAGAGCACTCCCATAACTAATGCCAAAATTTTTGTAGATATTTCTCCACCATTCGTTGCCAATTTTTCCAAACGATTTAAAAGGATACTGTCGACTTACGTTAAAAGAGACATCCGGCAAATTTACATTGAATGCTTTTGTTCGGGTATTTTGATTATGCCGAGCACTAATAGTTAAATTGAAGGGCTTTGAGGGGAAAGAGTTAGAATACGTAATAGATGATTGAAAGGTGCTAGTTAAATAATCATTCGAAAAACTGTTTAAGTTGTTTCTGAAGTTACTACTACTACCTAAGTTTACATTCGCAGAAAAACGACTTCCTGGTTTAGCTTTAGAATCTTGAGCATGGGTCCAACGAACAAACATATTGTTAGTTTCAGAATAGCTAGGAGTCTCTTTAATCCCTTCATTCCGTTGAGAGAAGGAAACATTGACATTGCCATTATACTTGTATCGTTTTCTATATCTGCTATTCAAATTACTTCCCCAACTACCCAAAGAATAGATATCTCCTGTAATGCTTGCGTCAATATATTCATTAATACCCCAATAGAAACCTCCATTTCTTAAGAAAAACCCAAGCGTTCGGGAATCACCATAAGTTGGAATAATAATTCCTGAAGATCTACCTTTCTTGTTCGGAAAAAACCCGAATGGAAGACCTAGTGGAGTAGGGATATTATCAATTTTCAATACGGTTGGGCCAGTAATGATTTTATCTCCAGGAATAATTTTTAATCTGGTGGTAGCGAGTGAAAAGTGGGGGTCAGGCAAATTACAAGTGGTGTAATATCCATTTCGAATGTACATGATATCATTTCCTGCTTTCTTTACTTCATTTCCTTTAATAAAGCCTTCTCCTTCTTGTGTCTTTACTTCGATAATCTTTCCTTTTTTACTTTTAAAGTTGTAGGTCATTTTACCAGCCTCATACTCTTGTGCTCCTTCTTTAAATACTGGAAGCCCCGTCATGTTTCCTGCACTGTCGGGTATTCCATTTGCTAAAACCGTATTGTTTTTAAGGTCAACTTCAATATAATTAGCGTTTAATTGAATGTCTTCGTAATTTACTTGAGCTTCTCCATATAAATAGATTTTTTGACTTGCCATGTCAATTCTCATGGAATCGCTTGCTTCATAATCAACTCTTGATTCTATTGCATCTTTTGAATTAATGGTATCAATTTTGGTTAATGGAGTAGATATGTTAGAATCTAATACTAGAGAGTCGTTTTCCTGCATAGAACTAGAAGTGCTATCAGGAACATTTAAATTCAGTTTACCAAACTCTTCCCCTTCTTGTGCGAAAGCGCTAGAAATAGGGGCTACAGTTATTAACACCGTTAAGATGAAAACCCAAGAAAGAAGTGAAATAGAGCGCAAGCTTATAATGCTATTTTTGTGTAGAAGACTACTGTCAAAATCAGTGCCAAAGCTAACTAAAATATTTAAAATTGACCTTGATAAGACCATTATGATGAAAGGAAAGTTGCTAGCGCTTTTAATAGCAATATTAATTACTAAAGGTTCTATTGCGCAATCGAAAGAAGACTTCTTTGGTAAACTAAGAACGGTTGTAATAGATGCGGGGCATGGAGGGAAAGATCCTGGTAGCCTTGGAAAGAATAGCAAGGAAAAGGATATTGCTTTAGCCGTATCCTTGAAACTGGGAAACTATTTAGAAGAAAAGTATCCTGATCTGAATGTTATTTTCACTCGAAAGACAGATGTTTTTGTCGATCTTCAAGAAAGAGCTTCTATCGCGAATAGGAGTAAAGCTGATTTATTTATATGCATTCATGCCAATGCAGGAAGCTCTGCTGCTTTTGGTACTGAGACTTATGTAATGGGAAATGCTAAAACTGATGCAAACATGAGGGCTGCTCAAAGAGAGAATGCGGTAATCTTAATGGAGGATAATTACGAGGAGAAATACGAAAATTTCAATCCATACTCTCCTGAATCATATATTGCAATGAGCATTACTCAGAGTGCTTTCCAATCACAAAGTATTGTTTTTGCAGAAAAAATACAGGCTCAGTTTAGAGAAAGAGTAAACAGGAAAGATCGGGGGGTTAAAATGGAACATTTTTTAGTGTTGCATCAAACAACAATGCCAAGTGTATTAGTAGAAACAGGATTTATAACTAATCTAGAAGAAGAAAAGTTTTTAATGTCTGAATTGGGGCAAGATTATTTAGCATCTGCTGTTTATAGAGCATTTAAAGATTACAAAGAAGAGATTGAAAGTAAATCTCGCTCTATGATTGAAGAGGCAATAGAAGAGACTGTAGTTGTTGATCGCAAGAAAAATGCTGTTAAAGAAGAGACAAAGAAGGGAACTAAGCCTAAAAAAAATAAAAAGAAGGAAGACAAGCCAGTTGTAAGGAAAGAGCTAAATGAGTTTGATAAAGCTCCAAAGGCAGAGGGCTTATTGTTTAAGGTTCAGATTGCTACTACTACAAAAAAAATAAAAACTACTCCTGAAAATTTTAATGGATTAGAAGGAGTTTCTTTTTATGAAGCAGGAGGCTTATACCGATATACCTATGGGGCAGAAGATGACTGGGAGTCGGCAAATAAGTTACAACAAAAAGTAAAAGAGAATGGTTTTAAAGATGCTTTCGTAGTTGCTTTTCATAATGGGAAAAGAATTGCGGTTGGCGAAGCTGTAAAACTTCTTAAGAAAGATAAATAGTTAATTTAGTCGCATGAAAATTAGTAAAGAGGTAAAAATAGGAGCAGTCATGGTACTCGCTATATTCCTTGCTGTTTGGGGAGCAAACTATTTGAAAGGAACTAATTTTTTTGACAATAGCCGTCACTTTTACGCCGTATATGAAAACATTAACGGCTTAAGCAGAACTAATCCTGTTAAGATTAATGGTTTTAAAGTAGGACAAGTAGAAGAAATTGATTTTTTACCTGACTTTTCTGGTAAATTATATGTGAAATTTTCTGTTACAAAAGATGAATTTAGAATTCCGAAGGGAACAAGAGCAGAAATATTCAGCGATGGATTTCTTGGAGCAAAAGCTATTCGATTAAAATTAACAGAGGAAGATGTGTTTCATAATGATAGGGATACATTATTTTCCGGTGTTGAAGCTTCCTTGCAGGAATCTGTTAATGCTCAAATTGCACCTTTGAAACGTAAAGCTGAATCCTTAATTGGTTCTATAGATTCTGCCATTACCACCGTAAAATCAATATTCAACACCAAAGCACAAGAAGACATTGGATCTAGTATTTCTAATATAAGGCAATCTCTAGAGATATTTAAACAAACCATGTTAGATGCAGATGCAATGGTTAATGAAAATAGAGTTAGCTTTAAAAATATATCTTCTGGAATTGAATCCATTGTGACAAATTTTGAGAAGAATAACGAAACTTTGAATAAAACCTTAGCTAATTTACAATCGATTAGTGATTCTTTAGCAGGGGCAAACCTCCAGCAAACGATTAATAATGCATCTCTTGCCATGCAAGAAATAGCTGAACTAATGGGGAAGGTTAATCGAGGAGAAGGATCTATTGGTGCTTTATTAAATAACGATTCACTTTACAAAAATCTAGAAGCTGCGGCTTATGATTTAGATCAACTGATGTTGGATATGAGATTGAATCCTGAACGATATGTTCACTTCTCAATATTTGGAAGAAAATCAAAGAAAAAGTCTCCTGCAGAGACACCTTAATTCCTAAATTTACCTTTATGGGTTTAGAAAATATACTTTTTATTGTTGTCTTAGCTACAGCAGTATTCTGGTTCTCAAAGAACTTAAAAACCATTATTAGAAACATCAACCTTGGAAAGGATTTAGATATTTCTGACAATAAAACGGAGCGTTGGAAGAAAATGCTAATGATAGCTATTGGGCAATCGAAGATGGTGAAAAAACCAATTTCAGGTCTGATGCATATTGTTGTGTATGCAGGATTTGTCATTATTAATATTGAGGTACTTGAAATCGTAATTGATGGAATTCTTGGAACACATCGAGTTTTTGCAGCACCTTTAGGTGGGTTTTATGACTTTTTAATTGCTTCTTTTGAAGTGCTTGCTTTATTGGTATTAACAGCTTGCGTTATTTTTCTCATTAGAAGAAACCTATTGTCGATTAAACGTTTTGGTTTTAGGGAAATGATTGGTTGGCCTAAAACTGACGCTAATATTATATTAATTGTAGAAGTCCTATTAATGGGAGCATTCTTAAAAATGAATGCTGCAGATTCTATTTTACAGGCAAGAGGAGTAGAGCATTACTCTCAAGCAGGAGCTTTTCCTGTTAGTTCTATGATTGTCCCTTTATTAGAAGGGTTTTCTACTAGTTCTCTAATCGTTTTTGAAAGAGTTACATGGTGGTTTCATATCATAGGAATATTTTTGTTTTTGAATTATTTACCTTATTCCAAACACTTCCATATTATTCTAGCATTTCCTTCTGTTTTTTATTCAAAATTAAAGCCTAAAGGAGAGTTTGATAACATGGCATCTGTAAAGAAAGAAGTAGAATTGATGTTTGATCCATCTGCCGATCCTTATGCTGCGCCGGCAGAACCTGAAGGGCCTATTGAACGATTTGGAGCAAAAGATGTTCAAGATTTATCTTGGAAACAGTTGATGGATTCTTATTCATGTACAGAGTGTGGAAGATGCTCAGAGCAATGCCCAGCAGCTCAAACAGGAAAACTTCTTTCTCCGAGAAAGATTATGATGGATACAAGAGATCGGTTAGAGGAGGTCGGAAAAAATATTGATCAACACGGAGTAGAACATCAAGACGGAAAATCACTTTTAGGAGATTATATTCAAGAAGAAGAGCTATGGGCTTGTACCACTTGTAATGCATGTGTTGATGCCTGTCCTATTGAATTGAATCCCCTATCCATTATTATGGACATGAGAAGATCGTTAGTAATGGAAGAATCGAAAGTGCCTTCTGAATTAGCAGGAATGATTACTAACATAGAAAACAATGGCGCTCCTTGGCAGTTTGCACAGGCAGATAGAGCAAATTGGATTAATGAAGACTAAAGAAAATATGGAACTGAAAAAGCTAACAGTAAATGGAGAATTAGTCAGCCCAGTTCTCTCTACAGGGCAGAAGAACTATTTGATTGATATTGATGGAACCATTTGCGATGATATACCGAATGAAGAACCAGAACGGATGTTGACAGCAAAGCATTTTCCTGATGCATTGAAGACAATTAATAAGTGGTATGATGAAGGTCATATCATTAGCTATTTTACTTCAAGAACAGAGGATCATAGAGAGGTGACCATTGAATGGTTGAATAAGTTTGGATTCAAGTTTCATGGATTATTAATGGGTAAACCAAGAGGGGGGAATTATCATTGGATTGATAATCATTTAGTAAAAGCAACCCGATATGAAGGAAAGTTTACAGATTTAGTAGAAAGAGAAGTTATGATTGAAGTATTTGAAAAATAAGCAAGATGAGTGAAGCATTGAATGTAAATACAATGGCCGATTTGATGGCTAAAGGTGAAAAACCTGAAGTACTTTTTTGGGTCGGTTGTGCAGGAAGTTTTGACGATAGAGCAAAAAAGATAACTCGTTCATTTGTTAAAATATTGAACAAGGTAGGAGTAAATTTTGCCATTCTTGGAACAGAAGAGAGTTGTACGGGAGATCCTGCAAAGAGAGCAGGCAATGAGATCCTCTTTCAAATGCAGGCGATGACGAACATTCAGGTGTTGAATGAATATGAAGTAAAGAAGATTGTGACTACTTGTCCTCATTGCTTTAACACACTAAAGAATGAATATCCCGGATTAGGCGGAGATTACGAAGTAATGCATCATACTCAACTCTTACAAGGCTTGATGAATGAAGGTAAATTGAAAATTGAAGGAGGGAAGTTTAAGGGAAAGAAAATTGCATTTCACGACCCGTGTTACTTAGGAAGAGGAAACGGAGAGTACGAAGCACCTAGAGCATTGTTAGAAGAGTTGGATGCAGAATTAATTGAATTGAAAAGGTGTCGATCTAAAGGTTTATGTTGTGGTGCTGGTGGTGCACAGATGTTTAAAGAAGCAGAACCAGGAACAAAAGAGGTAAACATTGAACGAATGGAAGATGTTGTAGAAGCTAAGCCTGACATTGTTGCGGTTGGTTGTCCTTTCTGTATGACTATGATGACTGATGGAGTTAAAAACAAAGAAAAGGAAGACACTCTAAAAATATATGATTTAGCTGAACTGATTGCAGAAGGAAACGGACTTTAAGAATGTATAATGAGTCGTTATTAAATTAAAAGGAAGTCAATTATTGACTCCCTTTTAATTTAGTTAGACAGACTTTACCTGATTAAGGTAACAGTTCCTTTTTTACGGTGTTCTTCACCATCTCCATCAACATATCTTATGATGTAAACATAAGATCCATTTCCTGCATCATCCCCGTCAATAGTGCCATTCCATCCTTTATTGATGTCTCTAGTAATGTAAACCAATTCTCCCCAACGGTTATAAATCGACATCTCAAATTGAGTGTAGTTAAAGAATTGTCCCTTGGGGCCAAACCTTCTGTTTACTCCATCCGGTGCAAATGCGTTTGGTACATACATTAAAGGCTCTTGAACCACACAAACAACATTTGAATTTGACGTTTGAGATCCTAAATTGTTCGGATAGTTATTTACTACTTTATCATTAAATGGCCCCTGAACAGCTTCTACTCTATAGCAGAATTTACCCGCTGAAGTTACGTCGAAAGAAATATCATCAACAAAGGAGCTATAGTCGTATCTACTATCTGGAGTAACTACTGCATGTACTTCTGTAGAATAAACCCCTTCTAATCCTCTATAGATATTAACGTGAGAAGTTGTGCTATCCCATCCTACATATCTATTCCATCTAAGCGTATTTCTTAATCCTTCATCATCAGACTCCACAGTTAAATGAATCGTTCTACCTAGATTAGAAACATCGATTACATTGTCACATTCATTTTGAGTCACCACTTGGTAATAATAACTCCTCACATCTGGATCTGCCGCTAAATCAGGATATTGAAAACGATCAACATCTTCTACTTCAGATTTTAACATAAAATCAATTGGCAAAAGCTTATCTCGTGCTTCTCCTCTATAGATAGTATAGTTTTTCAATTCAGCCAAGGTATCTCTATAGAATTGAAATTCAATATGGTTTGATGGCAATACCGTAGCATAAGTTAAATTACTATAGAAAGGTATTAAGCCAAAATCAACAAGGGTAGAATCTACATTAGAATGAGAGACTATTGATGCAAGACTATTAGGTTTTAA
>JAESST010000367.1 GCA_016763995.1 Flavobacteriales bacterium
AGCTCAACTATTAGGGCAATTCATGAATGGAAAAATGAGCGTTGAGCAATTTTATAAAATATTCGACAAACATTATTCTAATGGATTTGATCCAACCAAACATTTAGAAAGAGTAGGTGTTGTGAATCAAACTACTATGCTTGCCTCAGACACACAAGAGATAGCTGATTACTTTAGGGATGTTATGTTAAAAAATCATGGGAAAGGGCACATTAAAGATCGTTTCGCAGATACTAGAGATACTTTATGCTATGCAACCAATGATAACCAACAAGCAACTTTTGGACTGTTGAAAGAAACGGCAGATTTAGCAATTGTTGTTGGCGGTTTTAATAGTTCAAATACATCTCACTTGGTTGAGCTATGTGAAGAAAAGTTTCCTACCTATTTTATCTCCACCAATGAAGAAATTTTGAGTGATTCGGAAATTAGACATTTTGATTATCAAAATAAAAAAATGCTAATGACAAAGAATTACATTCCTTCAAAACTTCCGATTCGTATTATTTTAACTTCTGGAGCATCTTGCCCTGATGCAGTAGTTGATGGGGTTATGGATAGGCTACTCTCTTTTTTCCCAGAACATAAAAACAAAGAGACGATTTTAAAAGAATTTAGCTAAACAAGTTTATCTTCTACCAATTGAAGTACCCAGGATAATTGCTCTTCTTGGTTCATATAACTATTGTCCAATTTAATGGCGTCCGTTGCTTTTCGTAATGGGTTCTCTTCACGATGCGTATCGTTATAATCTCTTTTTTCTAGGTTGTTCTCGATTTCTTCAAGATTCAACTCTTTCCCGTTAGCCTTTAATTCATCGTATCTGCGCTTGGCTCTTATTTTAGGATCAGCAGTCATGAATAATTTCAATTCAGCATTTGGAAATACTTTCGTTCCGATATCTCTACCATCCATCACCATCTTCTTATTCAATCCCGCTTCCTGTTGTAGGCTAACCATTCGCTTTCTAATCGTTTTCAATTGACTTATTTCGCTTACAGATTCCGAAACTTGCTTGCCTCTAATTTCTTCCTCAATATTTTCTCCGTTCAAATAGGTATCCGAACTTTGAGATTCTTCATTAAAATGGAATGAAATATGAATTTGATCCAAAGTCTGGTCTAACTCTTCTTCTGAAAGATTTTTCCAATCAAGTTGCGCTCTCAAAATGTATAAACTCACAGCTCTATACATCGCTCCTGTGTCAACATACGCATAATTCAGCCGCTTAGCCAAAGCTTTTGCTATTGTACTTTTTCCACATGAAGAATAACCATCTATGGCTATAATAATGGGCTTAGTCATGTCCCAAAGTTAGTTGATAAAATCGGAAAGTTTAGTGGAGACAGAAAAGGTATTTGTTGGCCCAGATTGATGATAGGCTGATCTTCCGTAACTCAAGTGAAATTTATTCACCCTAATTCCAAATCCCCAGCTAATCCCTATAGAACCTAACTTTTCATCAATTTTTAATTCGGCTCTTCTTAAGTAATTGTATCCGAAGCGGATATTAAAATTTTCACTCACTAAAAACTCTGTATTAATGATAATGTGCCTTCCTAAATTATCTAGAAATTCATTTTCATTATCCTTGTCATTTCCATCTGAACTAGCCCCTAATAATGAGGTCTCTTCTTCATCATTTGGATTCTCATAGCTTAAATCCCATTGTTGTAGTTGATGAAATATTACTCCTAAACGAACAGGAACATTTTTGAATCGCTTCGTTAGTCCATATTGAATCTCAAAAGGCAATGACTCATTTCCCGATTCAGAATAATTAGTGATTTGAGTCCCTACATTTTTTACCACCAAGGCCATCGTAAAATTCCGATCCAAACTATGATAAGTTGCTCCTAAATCAGTTGCTAATCCCATCGAATTATAATCGTAAAACGAAGAGTATATTGTTTTTAGATTCGCACCAACCGAAAAGTTAGTATCCAATTGGCGGCCATAAGCTATCACGAATGCATATTCCCCAGCTCCGAAATCACCAATTATATTCCCTGCATTATCGGTTTCTGTAAATCTTCCATAATCAATGTACTGAATTCCTGCAGAAAAAGTCCCAATCTCTTTATAGTCTTTAGTGTAAGAAGCAAAACCCATCCCTATATCTGCAACATAGTTTGTATAAGTCAATGCCAGTTTATTGTCCATTTTTTTGTTCAACAAACTTGGATTACCGTAAGCTAAAAATGGATCATTGTCTTTTACTGCAATTTGATTACCACCTAACGCAGCAACTCTAGCAGATGAATTTAAATTCAAAAACTCATAAGTATTGTCTCCACCTATTTGAGAATAAACACTTAATGATGTAAAAAGCAGTATGATTAAGCTTGATATTTTGGTCATAAGTTATAAACTATGCTGAATTACGCTAAAGTAGCAGAATTATTGTTGAAGACGATGAACTTGCACAATAAATTGCATTATTCCTCATTCGTCATTCATTCGACGATTCAATTTTAAGCTCACTGTCAAAAAATTTAAGAAAGACTATAAATAACTTTATACACTTAATCTCTCTTGTTTAAATTGCCCAAAAACCCAGGCGATAAATGGACTTATAGCGTTAAACATAAATACACTAAATAAACCCAATTACAATTCAGTAAAGCAAAAAATATTATTAAAACCTAATAATTTTTGTACGTTTACAATATACTACTACTACTACCTAATCAAATACACTATGAAAATTAATTTTTTTTGTGTGATGATGTTAATATCAACATCACTCATATTTCAATCCTGTGAAAAAGAAGAAGAAGGACCCAATCAAGTTAATACCTTCCAAAAGTCAAAAAATATAAACTCTAAAACCACTTCCTTTCGGATTGTAAAAGATTGTTGGTTAATTGCAGCGGACGGAGGAAAAGGGAAACAAGGAGTTTCTTGTAGCGTATTTTCTAGAGGTCATTGTAAACCTGACAAAAATGGATGTGATACTTCAGGAAACGAAGCCTTTGAAGACTACTTTAGCCCTGAAGAATTAGCTTTATGGGGAAATGGACTTCTTGATACTATAAACGATGAATTTGTTTACAATCATTGGGATTTCTTTTAGTATTTACATTCCTTAGAAATGACTCTTCACCCTCAAGTAATTGTTGATACTGATGAGTGGTAAAACTTCCCCTAAACATAAAGGCAAGTATCTGATGCTTGCCCTTTCTTTTTGTATTGCTCTATTATCTTGTGAACATGAAAACCTTTAGAATATAATCGGAATGAAGTTAAGTTAAGATATCGTCCATCTAATTCAAACAGTGAAACTGCTATGCTACATGCGTTAAGCAGTCATATATTAGATGATACAACTATGATATCATTCATTGACCATAACACATTTGAATTATGTGTTATGAACTTTTCGACACCCGATAAGTTACCTAAGAGATACCCTCTCAATAGAAAATTACTAAACACATTAGAATTCGGAGAAATATCATCTAGTTATATTATAGGAAACACATTGGCCTTTTTTCAAGACGGAAGACTTGGATTATATGACTTACAAAGAGACAGTATTGTTTTTCAGACACAAACTATTGCAACAGATTCTTTTCCTATACACCTTGTAGATTATGATATTCCCATTTATTATAATAACTCTCTAAAAGACATCTATATTGGTTGTGTCGATTTTCGAAACCCAGAAGAAAGAAACTATTTAATGGACGTTGGGTTCCATTATAGATTAAATTGGGAAACCAATAACTGGGAGATTTTACCTGTTAAGTATCCAGAGAGTTTTGGCGAAGGTGATTTAGGTATGAGTGGCTTCTCCAATTGTTGTTATAAAGGAGATTCTATCTTGTACAGCTTTAGTAACGAAAATGAGCTTACTATTTATGATAAACGGAAAGGAATTCTAAATAAAACCTCTGCTAAAAGCAAGCATAGTGAAAAGACAATTCCTTTAGATTCAAACGATATAGACAATGCAGAAAAGAACCTTCAGGCGAAACAGACCAACTTCTATTACCGTTCCTTAATATTCGACAAATGGAAAAATCATTATTATAGGATTTATGCTAAAGAAATGGATCTGCGAGATAAAGATGGTTTCTTCAATACTTATAAAGAAAAAGAATATGGAGTAGTTGTGTTAGATAAGCATCTAAAAAAGGTGGGGGAGATTAGTTTTCCTGATAAAGGTATGTTAAGCTTTGGAGTTAGCAAAGAAGGACTATTTTATATTATTCAAGATACAACTAATAAGCATCATATTACTTATGCAACAATTGATATCAAGTTATAAGCTTACAGGGGTTTTGTTTTTCTTTTGCTTGTTCTGTAGCTGCGGAGTAAAAAATGATAAAAACTCCTTTGATAGAGAAGACATGATTCAGAGGTTTCTTTTAGACGAAACAACTATCGGCAACTTAAATGAATTCACTTTAATATTAATTAATGCCTCGGATTGTGGTGCTTGTAATATTAAAGATATTAGAAAAATTCAAGAAAGTTTATTATATGATAAGAATAGAAAAACTTTTTTTGTCTTTACTACAGAAAAAACTGATCTTCTCAAAGAAGTGATTGATAAGGATGCTAAAATTATTTACACAGACCTTGATTTATTAGAACGTTACGGGCTGAGGTTCTTTTCTCCTTATATTTTTCATATCGTTCAAAACAAAATCATTCAATGGGATAAAGTTGAAAGTGATTAAGTCTAAGAATTTATTCCAAAAAAAAGCCTCGAAAACAATTGCCTTCGAGGCTTCATTATTCGTTCTATTTCTCTTTATGGTTGAGGAATTAAGACTCCGCTTGCCAAGAAAGATGTATTAATTTCTGGTTCTGTAATTGCAGCAATTTCTTCTTCAGATTGCCCACCATCCATAGCATAATGTTTTAAGTCTTCAACGGAAGTAGTATCTTTAAAAGCGATCCCTTCAAAAATCACAGATTTACCTGTAATGTCCATAGGAACAAAAAAGCCATAATCCTTAAATTTAATTCTTATTAAAGAACCATCAGCCATTTTCACTTTCATCCAACATCCTTTATTCTGACATACATCTTCAGCAATTGCAGCAATCTTGGCATTAATAGTATCTTTTCCTTCCATTTGATTTGCAAACTCATCTACTGACATTGCTCCTTCTGCAGTTACAATTTCTCCAAAATGGTTTTCAGCCTCTTCTTCTACAACTACTTCAGTTTCTACAGCAGTCTCTGTTTCCTCTACTTGTTTCTTCTGACTGCAAGCTGTTGTTGCAAATGTTAGAGCTATAGCAGAAATAAAAATTATTTTATTCATCTTCCTTCAATTAATTTGCTGCAAATGTAATTTATTTACTTGGAAAGTATCACAAACTCAGTTCGTCTATTTTTTGCTCTCCCTGCCTCACTTGAGTTGGAATCAACAGGCATTGTTGCTCCAAAGCCTTTAAATTTTAAACGAATTGGATCAACATCTTGAAGAATCAAATAATTAAATACAGCCTTCGCTCTATTTTCTGATAATACTAAGTTTTCATTGGCATCACCAACATTATCAGTATGACCGTGAATAGCCACTTTAATCTTGGAGTTATCCTCCATAAAGACAATAAATTCATTTAAAATATTCACTACCTGACTATTTAATTCATAAGAATCAGTCGTAAAATTGATATTATTGATCTGATAAGTCTTTCCTGTTTCTATTGGATTAAATTCTACTGCTTCAATTCTTTTCGGTCTTCCAATAACGTCTTTATCTGAACTAATATATTGACTGGTAAAGGCATATCCATTTTTCTTCGCCATCATCATTACATCCTCTTTACCCTTAACCGAAATAACAGCAACATAATCACCTGTTTTCTCATCTACAACACCCCGTGTTACTTTGTTGGTTGCCATGTTCTTCAGCTCAATCTTCATTCCCTTCGCAGCATCTGGATCATTAGATGAAATAGAACCCTTAATAAAAGCAACTTCTTCAGGTCTTGCATATTCAGGAAGTTCAAAGTTGTAAATATCCAAACCTTCGCCAATCGCATTCGATGAAAAGTACCCGTATTTACCATCTGTACTTACCATGAACCCAACTTCATCTTCAGTCGTATTAATAGGTACCCCAATGTTTGTTGGTTTTACAAACTTTCCAAACTTATTAGGGTGTGCAAAAAAGATATCTTGTCCTCCTACTCCAGGATGTCCGTCTGAGGAAAAGTATAAGGTATAACTATCAGAATGCATGAAAGGTGATTTTTCATTGCCTTTCGTATTAATTTTTGGACCAAGGTTTACTACAGGCCCCCAAGAACCATTCTCCTGCCGATCAGACTTATATAAATCCATCCCACCGAAATTATCTTTTCCACGAGCACTTGCAAAGTAGATAGTTTGATTATCTGCTGAAATCGAAGGTTGTCCTTCCCATGTAAATTGACCATTAATGTGACTTCCGATACTTTTTAAATCACTCCAAGTTCCTTCATAAAAGTCAGAATAATAAATATCTCCATTCGAAAATGAACGTCCATCTCTAGTATATTCTTGCGTAACAATTGTGATGAACAGGAGCTTGTTGTCTACTGAAATACTAGTACCACCTTGGTAGCTTCCTTTATTAAATGGTGTTGGCATTGGAATCCCATTTGAGAAGGTTCCATCGTATTTTTTTCGGCTTTGAATAAACAATTCTTGTTCTTGTTCACCATAAATACTTTTTGTGTCAACTGTAGACTTTCTTGTAAAAAATAAGAATTGATTATCAGGTGAAAGCATTGGTAAATACTCATCATCTTTTGAAGATACTCCTTCTACTTTCACAGGGTTAAATGGAACTGTATTTTTTGAATAACTCTCGGTATTGATCTATTTGAGCCTTTAGGGTTGTAGCCTCTTCTAGTTGGTTAGTCTTCTTAGGATTCGCTTTCGAAATGTATTCTATTAACAAAGGTTCAGTTTGATCGTAATCTTTCTGAGCGTAATAGAATTTGGCTAACCAAATAGATGATTCATAATTTCGATATGAAGCACACGCTTTGCGAGCTTTCTCATGATAAGATTTTGTTCTATTTGCGTTTCTAATGTTTGTTTGGTCTTTCTTACTATTGATGTAGGCCAAAACGGACAGAGCTTCAGCAAAGCTAGGATCTTCTTTAATCGCCTCTACTAAATTTATATATGCATCTTTCCCTTTAAAATTAATAGCTTGTGCTTTCTCATAGTACTTTAATGCCTTCTTAGAGGGTTTTGAACACCCCCACTCTTCCTGGGCTTCAGCATTAATAAATGTAAAAAGTAGCATTAGTAATATGCTAGCTTTTATCCATTTCGTTGAATCTATCTTCAATTTCATTCCTTCTCTTCTATCTTACTGCAAAGTAATTAAACCCTTTTCTATTTGGAAAGCCCTTTTAATTTTTTCCCAGCCTCGTCTTTTAATTTATTCTTAGCTGCTTCTTTCTGCTTTTCTAACTCTTCTTTTGCTTTTTGCTTTTGCTTCTCAAGCTCTAGTTTGGCCTTATTTACAACTTCTTTCTTTTTCTTTTCAAGCTCCTCTTGTGCCTTTTTCTTTAATTCTTCTTTCGCCTTATCTAGTTCTTCTTTGGCTTTGTCTTTAAGTGCCTGCTTAACATCAGTAGCAGATTTCTTGAAATTTGTCCCAATTTTAGGGCTAGATGCAGGCCCAACCATAGTTACATCCACATTGATTAGCTCAACAGCACTCCCTAAGTCAACACCTTTTGAAGCAGCTTGAGATAACAATCCGTCTATGGCTTTATTTGCAGAACCGCCAAATTCATCTCTAGGAATTGCAAAATTAAACACATAATCAATGGTTTGATCAAATGAGTTACTTCCTGAGATAGTTAAATCCGTTTGTCCAATTTTTGTGGTAAATGGCTTTACGAAGACCTTTCCGTCAATAATCTGATAGTTAATATTTACATCTTTCAGTGCTAATGGATTAATCTTATCATATTTGATTAGATCAGCAATTTTGGCCAATGGTTTATACCCTTCAATAGCAATACTCTTGGTCACTATATCTCCCTCACCAGATAAAGTCTCATAGATAGGTTCCATCTTGTTATCTAAGACTCCATTAATTTTCATCGTGGTTGAATAGATTCCTTTCCCATACTTAGCCAAAGGCGCCATTTGCTCTACTGAACTGAATTTCAATACGGTCTCCTGCAAGTCAAAATCAATGATATCCATTCCAAAATCGAAGCTTGGTTTTAAAGAGTCAGTGGTTTCATAAAACCCATTCATCATCATTTTCCCTTTCAGTAACTCCATTGATGTATTTTTCAGGGTCACTTTTTGGTTATTATAATCAATCGCTCCTGAGATATTCAATATATCAAGATTATCAAAGGTCATTTTCTTAATGCTCGTTGTCGTAATAAAATCAATATTCTTTGGCAACACTACTACTTCCATAGCTGAAGAATCGACTAGCACTTCTTCCTCAGCATTTGTTGTTTCTTCAGTTGGCTCGATGCCTGCTAACTCATTAATGTTTAAATAGTCAGAATTTACGACCAAATTCCCTTTCAGTACCTGATCATCTTTCATCGCATAAGCGATAAAATTTTCCAAACGCCCATTCGCGCTAATATCACTTACTCCTAGTTTCATTACCATTTCTCTTAACTCCACAAACTGCGGAGTAAACTCAAGCTCAGCGTCGTCGACGGCGACGTACGGGAGCCATTGGGATGGAACGCCTGGGGCGGGGTTCTTAATCACCCTTCCGC
>JAESST010000368.1 GCA_016763995.1 Flavobacteriales bacterium
TGAAACATTTGAACGATTTTCTAGAGCAAACAATGCAGTTGAATTTACCTTACTAGATACTGATTCGAAAGAACATAAACTCAGTGATTTCAAAGGGAAACCTGTGTATTTGAACTTTTGGTCTACAAGCTCTATCCCAAGTCTTAGGGAATTAAAAGTGATGAAAGTCTTGCACCAAAAATACGGCAAGAAAATTCACTTTATAAGCATCAATTTAGATAACGACTCTACTATTAATCAAAGCATTAAAGCAAAAAACACTTACGACTGGACATTTTTACACTTTGGCGATGATTATGACCTAAGAGAGAAGTATCAAGTTGCTACAATTCCTACTTATTTTCTAATAAATGAAAATGGCGGAATTATCAAAGCTTTTGCTGAAGGGCCTGTTGATGTTGAGAGAAGACTCTACAACTTAGTAAAATAGTCTAATAACCTGAGTTCAGCTCTTCTTAAGGGTTCAGAACGTAGATAAATAGTGAGATTTGATTAACATTAATGAAGAAATAGTGGGCTATTCTAAGTAACTTTTAAGAAAAAGATTGCTGTTTAGCTACGGAACTATGAAAACTTTCACAGAAATAACAAGCTACTTCGTTGAGTATTTAGCTTGCTATATCTCTAAAAATCCACCTTGTATATTGCCACTTCTGAAAATCTGAATTCCTAAATAATAATCGAACTCAGGTTAATAAACAAAACGACTATAATAGTACTTCATGTCTTCTTTTTCTTCAAACAATACCAATTTTTTTGAGTTCACAAAAATAATCTCTTGTGTCATCGTGTCGCTGCTTTCCAGAGGAGATATCATTACAAAACCATCTTCAACAAAGTAAGATAGATCATTTACTTTTCGCCCTGTCTTTGAAGCAATTCCTCTTTTGCTAAACGAAACAAAGTTCTTTTTCCCCTTTGTATAAAATAAGGCCGAGTCTGTTTTAGGCGTAAAATTTAGACTCCCTTTAACAATCAACTCTCTTTCCCAATTCCCTACTATTCGATCTCGTATTTCGTCATCAGTAAGTGTCCGTTTACACGAATGAAACAAGATCAATAAGAAACAAAACGTTAAAACTTTTTTTAAATACATTCGAAATTGAGTCAAAATAAATAGCTAATTAAACTACTGTGATTAAATAATAGTTCTTCTTCCCCTTTTGAAGTAGTATGTATTTATCTAGAAGCAAATCATTCAATGTAACTTGTTTCTCTATGTTTACCTTCTCTTTATTTAAGCTAACCCCATTGTTCTGAATCATTCTTCGAGCTTCCCCATTTGATGTAAACGCTTTTGCAGAAGCGACAGAGAAGTCAATAACCCCCTGTCCTTCCTCCAAAGTAGATCTTGAAATTTCTGCTTGAGGAACTCCTTCAAATACACTTAGTAAATCTCTTTCGGATAAGCCTTTCAAACTATCTGTTGTTGAGTTTCCAAATAAAATCTGAGATGCCGCAAGAGCATTATCTAACTCTTTTTGAGAATGAACTCGAATAGTGATGTCTTCTGCTAATGCTTTTAGCAACACTCTAAGATGAGGAGCTTCCGCATGTTCTTTTTCTAAAGCAAGAATATCTTCTTGTGTCTTCAGTGTGAAAATTCGAATGTATTTTGCAGCGTCATCATCCGATGTATTTAACCAAAATTGGTAAAACTTATAAGGAGAAGTTTTCTCTGCATCTAACCATACGTTACCGCCTTCTGACTTTCCAAACTTACTCCCATCAGATTTCGTAATCAAAGGACAAGTAATGGCATGTGCTTCTCCACTTGCTTTTCGGCGAATAAATTCTGTACCTGTCACCATATTTCCCCACTGATCTGAACCTCCCATTTGAACCTTGCAATTCTTGTGCTGATTCAACCAATAGAAATCATACCCTTGAATTAGCTGGTAAGAAAATTCTGTAAAAGAGATTCCGGTCTCTAATCTTTTCTTAACAGATTCCTTTGCCATCATATAGTTCACTGAAATATGCTTTCCTGCATCTCGTAAAAAATCTAGAAAAGAAAATTCCTTGAACCAATCATAATTATTCACTAACTCAGCTGCATTAGAAGCTTCCGATTCAAAATCTAAAAACTTCGCCAATTGTTTCTTCTGGCACTCCAAGTTATGGTTTAGTATTTCTTCAGATAAGAAGTTCCGTTCTTCTGATTTTCCTGATGGATCTCCTACCATTCCTGTAGCGCCACCCACTAACGCAATAGGTTTGTGACCTGCAGTCTGAAAGTGAGTAAGCAACATAATGGGCACCAAATTCCCGATATGCAAAGAATCTGCTGTTGGATCAAAACCTACATAACCCGTCGTCTGCTCTTTCAGCAATTGTTCTTTTGCATTGGGCGTTATGTTATGCAACATGCCTCTCCATTCTAATTCTGCTACGAAATCCATTTTCAAAAAATTTCGACAAAGATATGCATTCAAGACATTTGAATTATCAGAAAAAACCTTGATTAATGCCATTTAAATTTTAACCAGACACTTTAAATTGGCTATTTGATATTGATAGTCAAATTGTATCAATGCTATTTCTCCATCATTATAAATACCGTTTGGTATAATCACTAATTTAGCTACAAATTATCTGCATGATATTAGTAACAGGAGGGACAGGATTAGTTGGAAGCCATTTACTCTTTGCTTTACTACAAAAAGGTGAAAATGTAACGGCTACTTATAGAACTGAAGAAAGCTTAACAAAAACCCTAACTATCTTTTCTACTTACGGCGACTCAAAGCTTTTCGATAAAATTCTTTGGGTTCAGGCAGATGTGAGTGATTATTTTGCTTTAAAGTCCATTTTTGACAATATTAATTATGTCTATCACTGCGCTGCAGTAGTCTCTTTTGATAGAAGGGTTGCGGACAAGATGTTCGAAATCAACATAGAGGGAACTAAAAATTTGATCAACCTCAGCCTTGAACATAAAATCAACAAATTCTGCTATGTTAGTTCTGTTGCTGCACTTGGAAACTATACAGATAAAAAATGTTCAGACGAAGACGCTCCTTGGGAACACAATGATGAGGTTTCTAATTATTCTGTCAGTAAATACTACGCCGAAAATGAAGTTTGGAGAGGTTCTGAAGAGGGTTTAGATGTTGTTATCGTAAATCCGGCAACCATTATTGGTTATGGAGATTGGGAAGAAAGCAGTACAGCTATTATTAAAAAAGTAAACGACGGCTTAAATTTCTATACCCCCGGATCGAATGCTTTTGTTGGCGTAAATGATGTTGTAAAAGCAATGTTGTTACTCATGAACACTAATGTCATCAATGAACGCTATATCTTGGTTTCCGAAAATTGGACATTTAAAAAACTATTCGAAGAAATTGCAAAAGGATTAGGGAAAAAAATCCCTTCGAAAGAAGCTCCTAGAAGTATCGCAAATATCTTAAGAAGGCTTGATGAAATTAGATACTTCTTGCTAGGCACAAAGACTGTTCTTACCAAACAAAGTGTAGCAACTGCTTTTAAAAAGCAATGTTACTCTGCCGAAAAAATCAAGACGGAATTGAAGTTTGAATTTGAACCAATGGAACGAGTGATTCAAGAAGCAACTGCTAACTTCAAATAAATCTTATCAAAAATAAAATTCTGACTTTTCTTTCATAAACGCCCCTCCTAGTGCTCTCTATTTTAATTGTTTCGAATTTATGTTAGTTTAATATTATGACGGTTGAGTTTCTATTTTACTTAAATTCCTTTTCTTTCCTTTATTTTCTTGTCCTAATCTACCTCATTATATCTAAATCAAAAAAGCACAAATCATTACGCTATCTGGCATTTTTAGCCTTTACCACTTTACCTTCTTTCTTAAATAATGCAATGATTTTGAATGAAAGCATTTTTAAGTTTCCCATCATTTTCTTTTTTGTACTGTTTTCAGCATCAATATTTGGATTATTTTTTAAGGCGCACGTCGATGTGTTGCTAAGAGGAACCTGGAACGAGTTTCATCCTATCAACGTTATTAGCTATGTTTTCTTTCTTTTCTTGTTCTGTTTCTGTTTCCATTTTTTTGCAAAAACGGAAGCTGAACAAACTGAATTTCTTAAAAGAGTAATTACCGGAGATTTTCCTCTGCTTTTTACAATATCCAATGCAATTTTTTATCTCATTCAACTATTGTATTTTATTAATACAGGTATTCTCATTTTTAAAGAAAAGGAAAAACAGAAAGAATTACCGTATGTCAATTTATTTAGTCAAAGAATCAACTATTTAAAGCGATTCTGGACGGTTATCATCTTGTTGTACGTTTCTGTAATTGGTTCATACGCCTTTTTCTCACAATTCCATGTAGAATTCTTCATATTGCCTATAGCAATGAATGTAGTTTATCTCTATATTTTCATCAATGTAGATCATTATTCTAATCATTATATTTTTTCTACGACAGAAGGCACTTCGAAAGTAAAAATAGAAAAGGAAACAAAAAGCAATGAAGAGCAAGTTGAAACTAATAAAGAGCTCCTTTTTATAGGCGATCAGATTAAATCTTTATTAGAGAAAGATAAATTGTTTCTAAAGGGTGACCTAACGGCCAATCAGCTTGCAGAGCACTTAGATATACCTCCATATAAAGTTTCTCACCTTATAAAATTAAACTTCCAAGTAAATTTCCCCGACTTAATTAACTCCTACAGAATACAACATGCTAAAGTCCTTTTAAAAAAGATCGATATTGATAAAGAATCCATTGAAGGGATAGCTTATCAATCAGGGTTTAACAGTAAAGCCTCTTTTTACAGGGCCTTTAAAAGGTATACTTCAGGCACCCCATCTCAATATTTAAATTCTAAGGCGAGTAACTAACTTTCTACAACTTAAAAATCAAGTCTCAATTTTTAAATTGAGACTATTCTAAGGTTTTATAGCCTTTTCTTTGAGGCAATATTCAACTATTCAACTAAATAAAAGAAAACTAACTACTTAAGCTATAAAACCTTAATTATGAAAAAACGATTTGTATTGATAGGACTGATTCTATTTACACTCTTAACGGCATGTAATAATTCAAAAGGAGTCTTTAAACAGGAAGCAAATTCAGGACTAGACAGATATAATGTATTTGTCGGTTCTTTTGTAAAGATTCCAATTAAAGTTGGTCAAGATTTAGAAAATTTAGAATTTAGAATTCCATCAGGAAATTCAGCTGGGCAAATTTCATTGTCTCATGAGGAAGGTGATAATAGTCATTCATATATTACATTACTAGGAGGATATAATGTCGGAAATCATATTATTCATGTAGTTAATAAAACTACAGGTGTTTTACTTGATTCTCTTCCGTTTAGTATTACCAATAACTGGACTGAAAATGGAGATGGTCCTAATCAGTGGTATTCAGGAATAGTAAAATCAAGCGGAAAAAAAGGAGCTCTTTGGGGCGGCGGAAATGAAGATGAACCTGAAAGTTATGATGCAAAAGAAATAACTGGTGATTATCCTGTTGCGCTTATTTTTTTCGACACTCCTCAACAAAGGTGGCAACAAGATGAAGTTGATAGCTTAAAAGAAGTATGGCAAGGAAAAATGAATACTGAAGTTATTCCTTGGTTCGATGAAACATCTTATGGAAAGCTTAATGTAAGTTCAGATGTTTATGGCCCCTTTAGTACCAATTCAAACTGGAGTTCTCTATATAAGGGAAGAGATACGAGCCAGGCCAATTCAACCATCTCTTTCAGTTATAAAAGTGCGCTTTTCCGGTCAATTCTAAGTGCTGCAGATGAAGATGTAGATTTTAGAAATTACAAATCCTTCATTTTCATTGCTAAAAGCCAAACAAGCGACGGTTTTTTAAAATTTCCATGGCCATCAGCAGGAACGGTTACAGCATTAATTAATGACTGCTCTAACCCTTGTGCTATTACTGTTGGAACTGTGAGCATGCCAGCCGAATGGGAAAGTATAAAGAATAGACCAATAGGTTCTTTACTGGCTCATGAAATCTGTCATAATTTAGGTTTAGGAGATATTTATGCCTACAAAAGACATACACAAGATATAAAAGACAGAGCTCCTGGCGCTTGGGCAATGATGGCAAATGGAGATGAATTTCCTCATTTACTCCTTGCACATAAAATTATGTTAGGTTGGATAGATGCAGAAGATGTTAAACTATTCAACTTTGGTCAAAATGCAGGAAGAGCAGTAGATGAATCCGTTACACTATCTCCGATTTCCTTAAGAGCTAGGCCAAATAACACCTTTAAAGGAATAGAAGTAAGAAGAGCTGCAGGCTGGAATTACTATTATGAATTCAGGAAAACACAAGCAAATGGGATAGGGGATCAAAACTTACCGACTGATAGCAGAGTAGTTGGTACCGATGTTTCATTTTTAGAAGAATTAGACATTGCTCATCGAAGAAAAGCGATCTTACTTCAAAAAGACCTAGGAGATGGACCTATATTAGATATTGGAGGAGTCTATTCAGAAAGAGATGAATCTTCTAGAAATAATCCAAATGAGTTTGAGATAGAAGTAACAGGTATAAACAATAATGAAGCAACAGTACGAGTAAAATATGGAGTATCTATCCAACCTGACCCAAGCATCCGACCTTGGTCTCGCAGCACATGGCAAAGCGAAGATATTGAGGTTTCAAATGAAAGAAGCGAAGCAGATGAACTCTGGAAAAATGTCCCTTGGGCAAATAATATTAATAAAGTTACTGCTCGAATTACAAATAGGGGTGCTATTAACGCCCCACAGGTCAAAGTAAAATTTAGAGTAAAAAACTATAATATAAGTGATGCACCTGCTGCTGATCTCACTCCTGATGTTCAAGATATTCCCGCAGGAGCAACAGTAGAGTTTACAACAGAATGGATGCCTAGAGCTGAAGGACATTTTTGTATTGAGGCTGACATTGAACTGTATCAGCACCCTGTAAGTAGAACAATTGAAATTACCCAAAGAAACAATCTTGCTCAATCAAATTATACGCGCTTCGTATCTTCTACCAGTTCCCCTGCTAAACGTGTTCGTATTGATGTAACGGTAACAAACCCTTATAATTACCCAGCTACTGCATGGATTCATTTAGAGCAAAGCAATCCTTTATATATAAGCTTACTTGAAAAAACCACAGTAAACCTAAATGCTAACGAAAGCCAAATTGTAAAATGCTGGTTCGAATACGCTTATGGTGATCGAGAACTACCAGCAGGGTCAACTGCATTTATGGAAAATGACAATGTGGTTAGTATTTATAGCACTTTTACTGCGGGTGGTAAAAATGAAGAGAGTAAAAATATTGCTGGTGGTGCACTTGTGCATGTTACGACAGGAAAAGAAACGGAGATCGTGAATACAGAAGTTACGGCTTCTTCTGTTATCGGAAAAGTAATTGTTAAGTCTGATGATGTAGCTGTTCGTGGAGGCAATATTATTCTAAGATATCAAGAAGATGAAACCGATCCATTATCATTGGTATATAATACTGTTGAAGTAAATAATTCAGGAAATTTTCGTTTTAATAGTTCCAATGGAAATTGGACTAAAGCTATTCTCTATTATATCCCAGCACGGGGGTATAGCGATACAGACAAAGAGATTATTCGCTAATTCCAAGAGACTTTACAGCTTCATTAATTTAAACCTTAAAACAGACTATAAATAATGTAGCTTAATCTAAACAGCACTAGCTGGTTTAAAGTTGTTTGCAATTTCAAACCAGCTAGTGCTTATTCCTTGAGCGTCGTTTATATCAACCCTTCTACGATTTTCGCGTTCTTTAGGAAAGCTCTTTATACAAGAGCAGACTTTGTATATAAACTACAAATTAAGCCCATTTAAGATTAAGCAAGCAATGCATCAATTATCTTCCGATCGTTTGCTAGTCGTGGTAACTTATTCTGTCCACCCAGCTTCCCTTTCGATTTCATATAGTTTTGGAATCCGTCCTTAGTAACAGAAGTAATTTTTAGTGGTTGTAACATCTTTCCGTCTATCAAATCTTTATAATATGAATTCAGCTCTATCATCTTTTCATTTAACAATTGAGAAAACTCGCTTAGATCCTTATATTCAGATTTAAATTCTACAGCCCATTCATGAAAAGGCAACTCTCCATCGATGGATTCTATTTGAGGAGCAAGATGAAATTCAACTACATCTATATTGGTTTGCTTACAGGTAAACGCCATTGCTTTTTCAGCTTCTTCAGCAATAACTTGTTCTCCAAAAGCAGATGTAAAGTGCTTAATTCTTCCGCTAACCACAATTCGATATGGTTCAAGCGACACAAAACGAACCGTATCTCCAATATTATATCCCCAAAGTCCTGCATTTGTATTTAGAATCAACACATAGTTTTGACCTAGCACCACACCTTTCAGGCTAATTCGTGTAGCATTTTCATTCCCAAATTCTTCCGCTGGAATAAACTCATAAAAAATACCAGAATTGAGCAACAACAGCATGCCCTCCTCCTTTTGAGAATCTTGAAATGCAATGAATCCTTCAGAAGCTGGATACAATTCAATCGCATCTATACTTCTTCCAATAAGCTTTTCCATTGTTTTCCGGTAAGGCTCATAATTTACTCCACCATATATGAATAAAGAAAAGTCTGGAAATATTTCTTGTATGGAATGTTTTTCAGACTTTTCTATCAGCTTTTCAAAATACATTTGAACCCAAGGAGGAATCCCACTAATCAGGCTCATTTTCTTTTTTATTGTCTCTTCACAAATAGCATCCACCTTTGCCTCCCAATCATCTATAGAATTAACAGCCAAGGAAGGCAGCCTGTTCTTTTGCAAGTAACCTGGCACATGGTGGGCCACAATTCCTGATAAGCGTCCAATCGGTGTTGGGCCTGAAGTATCAAGTTCAGGGCTGCCTTGCAAAAAAA
>JAESST010000369.1 GCA_016763995.1 Flavobacteriales bacterium
CGGCCAAGTACTGAATACATCAAATGAATCCTTGGCTTTCTCTACAGTTGTTGTTTTGCAAGTCAAAGATAGCAGCATGTACGCTTTCGGAATGACAAATGAAGATGGCTTGTTTAAAATAGAACTCTCCGAAAAGGGAGACTACTTACTTCAATACAGCTATGTGGGATATACTAGCTTTTATAAAGCTTTACAGACAGATTGGGCCTCTAAGAAAATAGAAATCCCTACAACTCGATTACAAAAATCAACCACTTTATTAAAAGAGGTAAACGTAGAAACCGAACGAGTTCCGATGGGAATTAAAGGAGATACGATTGTTTACGATGCGAAAGCATTTAAGACAAGAGATGGAGCAACAGTGGAAGATTTATTAAAAAAACTTCCGGGCATACAAATAGCAAAAGATGGAAGCATAAAGGCACAAGGAAAAGAGGTAAATAAAGTATTAGTTGATGGAAAGGAATTTTTTGGAAACGATCCTAAAATTGCAACTAAGAATCTAGAAGCGGAGGCTATAGACAAAGTAGAACTGTTTGACAAGAAATCTGAAGTTGCTGAATTTACAGGCGTAGATGATGGACAAGAAGAAAGGACCATCAATTTAAAGCTCAAAGAAGATTACAAAAAGGGCGCTTTTGGTCGATTAACTGCTGCTGTTGGTACTCAGAATACCCATAAGGGGAAAATAAATTATAACTTATTCAACACCCAATCTCAATTAAGCATCATTGGAAATAGTAACAATGTAAATGAACAGGCGTTTTCCTTGCAAGACTATATGGATTTTATGGGTGGAATTGGCAACATCTCAAATATCAATAGCGGAGTGCTTTCTTCTGGCTTTCAATCTGATCAAGGAATAAATACGGGCAACTCTATCGGTAGCAATCTCAATCATTCTTTCAACGAGAAATTAAGCCTAAATGCCAATTACTTTTACTTGAGAAACAATAGAAATTTACAACAAGGCATTACTTCAGAGAACTTTAGTGAACAAAGTAGATATGAATCAATTCAATCGAACAAGGAAAATAAAATCAATCAGAATCATCGCATAAATACTAAGCTAAAATGGAAGATCAATCCTTTTACTGCTTTTAGTTTTTATAACAATCTAAGAGGACTCGATCTATTAATTAAAAGCCAATCTGACACCTACTATTCTTCTATTAATAATCCATCAACACTCACCACAAGCAAGCTTAGCAAAATTGAGCAGCAATTCAGTGGAGATTCCAAGTTGTTGTTCAAGAAGAAGTTTCAAAAGAAAGGTAGAAACTGGATTTCAAGTTTTCGTTATGAACAAGCCTTTGCAACTCAAACTAATGATCTTTCAAACAATTCCTTTGGGCAAGGTTTAATCCAATTTCAAGACTTCAATACAAAAGTCAACAATCAACGTTTCGCAAGCACTTATACCGAACCTATAGCAAAAAAATGGTACGGTAGTATAGCTTATGAATACAATAGAGATTGGGCTAATCCAATACGAGATTTTTATGACATTGTAGAAGAAAAAGAAATACTCAATACTCAATTGAGCGGAGATTTCAGCCGCCTAGTTCGATCGCATACATCCAGCATGAGCATTAGACGCAACAGTAAAAAGCTGAAACTATCAGGAGCTCTAGGATCTGAAAACATTCAATTAAACACCGTTGGACTTAGTAAAGCATTTCATTATATATTGCCTAGTGCGAGCCTTCAATGGAAATTGAAAAACGCTAAAAACATAGATGCTTCTTACAATACAAACATTAACATTCCTTCTCTTGCTCAGCTCATTAGCATTCCAAATAATATAGACCCAAATAGAAACTATATTGGCAATAGTAATTTAAACCCTGAATATGTTCATCGCCTTTCAGTACGATTCAACTTTTTCGACAACTTTAACTTCTCTAGTGTATTTTTAACACTCATAGCTCAAAAAATAGAAAACAAAATTGTAGAACAAACTCAGGTTAATCCTGACTTAACCATTAGTGCAAGCCCTGTCAACACTAACTTATATGAATCTATTTCTAGTTTTGTAAGTGTATCTCAACCTATTAAACAGTTAAGAATTGTTTCTCAGCTTCGTGGTAGCTCTATGTGGAGCAGATACAATGCTTGGCTAAATGGTGAAGCCACTCAAATTTCAGAACAGAACTATTCTGCGAACTTTAGCATAGAACGTAAAAAGAAAGAAAAATGGGATTACCGTATCGGATTAGATCTATCTTGGACCAAAAGAGAATATGCTATAAATAGAGATTTTGATCAAAACTTTGCCAATTATAGCTGGTATATCGATTTAGATTGGGAACCAAGAGAAGATCTTCTATTCACAGTAAGCTATACCATGAAGCGATACAACGATGTTTTCTTTTCTGCCGAGAGACAATTGCATTTTATTGATGCAAGTGTCCGAAAAGCATTTAAAAATAATAAATGGGCCATTAAACTATCTGCCAACGATATCTTAAACCAAACGATTGGTATTAGCAGATCAGGAACTGATAATAGTTTGAGTGAGGAGCGCTTTAATACAAGAGCGCAATACTTTATGCTTGAAGTCAGCTGTAAACTAGGCAACAGAAAGAAAAAGGAGCAGTAAAAGAGATGGGCTATCTGAAAATTACTAGAAATAGTCAATACTTACAAATTGAAGCAATCTGTTGAATATTAATCAACAGATTGCTTCGTTCCTCGTTATGACACAAAGGAATATATTTCGAATTACCTTTCTATTGCAGCATTGTTACTGCTTATGAAGCGCAACTCAAGCATTCCTTAAATTTCCCAATCATTTCTTGAGATACTGAATAGGAACGTTGATAATACAGGGTTTTTAAACCAAGCTTCCATGCTTCTATCATAATTTCATTAACTTCTTTTACTGGCATCGTCGGTGCAATATTTAAGTTCAAAGACTGTGCCTGATCGATATACTTTTGGCGAATAGAAGCCTGAATAATAATCTCTTTAGGGCTAATTTCTCTAAATGTCTTAAACACCTTTTTTTCGTGTTCATCCAATTCTTTTAAATGTTGAACCGATCCATTATTGATCATAATAGATTCCCATATTTCTACAGTATCAATCCCTTTCTCAATCAGTAATTGCTTTAAAAATTTATTCTTTCGAATAAAATTTCCCTTTGCTAACCCTGCCTTATAATAATTGCTGCTGTAAGGTTCAATACCAGGAGATGTTTGACCTAAAATAGAAGAAGACGAAGTAGTTGGAGCAATAGCCATCAAGGTAGTATTTCTTCTACCATAGCCTCGAAGCACTTCTGGCTCGCCATATTCTGCTGCCAAAGCTTGTGATGCTTTTAAGCATTTCCCTTGAATCTCTTTAAATAAACTACTGTTGATCAGCTTAGCTTCTAAACTCTCAAAAGGGATGCTATTCTTTTGCAAATAAGCATGATACCCCATAACACCTAAACCAATTGCTCGATGACGTTTTGCAAAATTATAAGTTCTTTCCATATAGGCCTTCCCTTCTGATTTATCAATAAACTCTTCTATCACCGCATCTAAAAACCAGGTTGCTAATTCAATGGCATCTGTATCTTTCCATTCGTCGTATAACTCCAAGTTCATAGAAGAGAGGCAACATACAAAGCTTTCATGTTCATTCACAGGCAGAGCAATTTCCGAACAGAGGTTTGAATTATAAATCATCATCCCTTTATCTTTATAAACTTCAGGCTTATTGTTGTTCATTGTATCAGAAAACATAATGTAGGGTAAACCTTTCTCTTGCCTGCTCTGCAGTACTTTGGCCCATACTTGACGTTTATCTTGATCTCCATCAATCATGGACTGCATCCATTTATCAGATACGTTAACTCCATAAAATAAATTTTGAAGTTCGCTTCCAATGCTTTTGATATTTAGAAACTCTATAACATCTGGATGCTCTATATCAAGATATGCCGCAAACGCCCCCCTCCTAACGTTTCCTTGACTAACCGTATCAATCATTGCATCAAACATTTTCAAAAAAGAAACAGGTCCTGAAGATTTTCCATTGTTTTTAATAGCTGCACCGCGATGTCTTAAATGTCCAAAATAGGCAGAGGTTCCTCCTCCAAATTTGGTCATCATTATGCTTTCTGAAAGTGTTTTGGTTACACCATCCATACTATCTTCTACATAAGAGCCAAAGCAACTAATCGGTAAACCTCTTTCTGTTCCCATATTGGCCCATATGGGCGAAGATAGAGACATCCATCCATTGGCTATTAAATTTTCAAATTTTGCTTGTAATTCAGGCTTCTTTAATCGATCAGCAGCCGATTTAGCAACGCGATTTACGCTTGTTCTACTGTTTCTCCTTCTAATAGATAACCTCTTTCCAACATGGTTTGAGATTCTTTGTTTACCCAGTGATATTTTCCAGCAGTAAATTGTAATGTATTTTCAATCATGTTTTTTATTTTTAATTCTAGAATAAATCATCAGCTGTAACAGCCTGGTTATGTTTTGTGTAATCAACTGGACGCTTCGCAAAGAAATCATCTAATGTATTTGAAAAAATTTCTTCGTTGAACCATTGCATTTCATTGAGAAGAGCACTATCTACTTCAAATATGGGCGACAGATTGATTTGTTTCATACTGTCATTCACCCTCGATTTCATAAAGTTGACGAGTTGATTTTTAGAAATATGTTCTAATTCCCCTTTTTCAAAAATCCAATCCAATAACTTGATTTCTTCATTCATAGAATACTCCACAATATCTCGAATCATTGTTTTTACCTCTTCTGTTATCCAATCAGGGTTCTCTTGAATAATCTCATTAAAAAGGTAAATACCTGCATTGGCATGAATCTGCTCATCTTTACTTGTCCAAGCAATAATGTTACTCGTATTTTTTAGTTGCCCTCTATGGTGCGTAAAAGATAAGACGATCGCAAACTGACTAAATAGAGATACATTTTCGATTAACATTGAAAACACAATTAAATTCAATGTAAAAGCCAACTTTGGATTTTCGACGTCATTTAGCTGCTGTCTACTGTCTAAGTAATTCATCCTGTTCAACAAAACCTCCGAAGTCATAGCCTCATTAAAGGCTTCTTCAAGTCCTAGAACACGCAATAGCTTTGCATAGGCTTCTGAATGACGGAATTCGCATTCTGCAAATGTGGCTCCTAATCCATTAATTTCTGGTTTAGGCATATAATTGTAGAGATTCCCCCAAAAGGATTTTACTGCAACTTCTACTTGCGCAATAGCCAATAGACTTCTTTTCACAGCTTCCTGCTCTTCTTCGCTCAGAACCACATGAAAATCTTGAATATCTCCTGTAAAGTCGACCTCATTGTGTACCCAAAAGGTTTGATTGATGGTCTCTATAAATTTTAATAACTCAGGATATTCGAATGGCCTGTACTGAATGCGTTTTGCAAAGATATTCTTCTTCATAATTCTGTTTTAAAATCGAAATAAAAACAGAAAATTGAAGCCAGTAAACTACATACAATCGTAGCTGGTATCAGTTTAATGCTTTTCTTCCCGAAAGCGATTAATAAATAAACTTAGAAAGAGGCAGGTCTTCTGACTTCAACCAATTCTTAAACGCCTTCCCTTCAACCATTAGTTTTGAAAGTGGCAAAATGTCTAAGAATCTATAACAGTTGTTACAGCAGCGGGAACTGTACAGGATTTACACCTGTTTCCCTATTATCGCTTTTTAGGCGACCTATTTCACAGATCAAACATAATTCCAGATTCTACTTTTTGAGATGCTTAATAATTTTAATTATCCCCAAGTTATTAACTGGTCAAAATTATTCTCAAACAAAAAGCCCGTTTTGCATAGCAAAACGGGCTTTTAAAAAAATTAATTTATTATTTATGAAAACTTATCGATCACTTTTTTAGTTACTCCTGTACTTGAGAAGCCTCCATCGTGAAATAAGTTTTGCATGGTCACATATTTCGTTAAATCTGAGAAAAGCGTGATGCAATAGTTTGCACAATCTACTGCTGAAGCATTACCTAAAGGAGACATATCTTCCGCATAGTTGATAAAAGCATCAAATCCTTTTACTCCACTACCAGCAGTTGTTACTGTTGGTGATTGAGAGATCGTATTTACTCTCACTTTTTTCTCTTCTCCATAATGGTAGCCAAAGCTTCTTGTAATCGATTCTAAGAGCGATTTAGCATCTGCCATATCATTGTAGTCAGGAAATACTCTTTGAGCCGCGATATAGGTTAATGCAACTACCGAACCCCATTCATTAATGGCATCCATTTTCTTAGCGGTTTGCAATACTTTATGCAAGCTCATGGCAGAAACATCCATTGTTTTGTGATACCAATCATAATTAGTACCATCGTAAGGCTTTCCTTTTCTTACGTTTGGGGACATTCCAATTGAATGTAAAATAAAATCAATCTTACCACCCAACACTTCCATTGATTTGCTAATCAAGTTTTCAATATCTTCTACTGATGTTGCATCTGCCGGAATAACTTCCGCCTCACATGCATCTGCCAACTTCTGAATCTCACCCATTCTCATTGCAATTGGCGCATTCGTCAATGTAAAAGTTGCTCCTTGAGCCTTTGCTTGTTCAGCCACTTTCCAAGCTATCGATTGCTCGTTCAGTGCGCCAAAAATAATTCCTCTTTTTCCTTTAAGTAAGTTATTTGACATGTTTGTTGGTTTTGTAAGGGGACAAAGATATAATTTCTATTCTAGTGGGCTAACAATTCTTTTGCGTTATTCATAGCGGCCTCGGTTAAATTCTTACCGCTCAGCATTTTTGCCAGCTCTTCTACTCTCTCTTCTCCTTTTAGTTGCTTGATTTTCGTCATGCTTCTTTCTTTTACTACCTCCTTATAAACGAAATAATGATGTGCGCCTTTTGCCGCCAACTGAGGTAAATGTGTAATAGAAATTACCTGTCGTTTTTCCCCCATTTGTGCTAGAATCTCTCCCATCTTTTCCGCAATCTCACCAGATACTCCTGTGTCTATCTCATCAAATAGAATTGTCGGTAATTGCTGATGATCTGCTAAAATCTGTTTAATCGCTAACATTAAACGAGATGTTTCTCCACCTGAAGCTGTTTTTGAAATCAAAGAAGGCTCAATTCCTTTATTGGCAGAAAACAGAAACTGAAATTGATCTTTTCCATTTTTAGAAAATAACGTTAAGCTTTCTTGCTTTACCTTTAATTGAGCATAAGGAATTCCCAAGTTAACGAGTGTCTTTTGAACTTTCTTCTCCAAGCTCATAATCACAGCCAATCGCTTTTTCCGTAACAGTTGTGCTTGTTTTTCCAATTCACTCTCTTTCTGTTCAAGCTGTGCTGTTAATGCTTCAATCTTTCCTTCCGAATTAGTGATTGAGACTAATTGTCCTTCAATCTCAGACTTCAACTCTATCAATTCATCTGCATCCAACACGAGATGTTTTTGCTGTAATCTATGAATTTCTGTCAAACGATCTTCTACCATTTGATGTCGTTCCGAATCGTACTCAAAAGCTTCAGCCTTTCCTTCAATCTCAGCAGATACATCCTCCAATTCAATACGCAAGCCATTCAACCTTTCACTTAAAGTAACAAAAGAGATATCAAATCTTTCAATATTGGATATTAACTGATTAACTATATTTAAATTTGCAATTAAATTTCCATCTTCCTCATTGATAACTTGTTGAATTTGTCCTAAATTTTTTAAGATATCTTCTCCATGTGCAAAGCGATTTTGCTCTTCTTCGAGCCCTTTATTCTCTCCTATCTGAAGGTTTAAGCTCTCCAATTCTTGAAATTGAAAATTGAGGTAATCTTCTTGTTTTTTAGATTCTACTGCCTGTTCTTGAACTTGTTTTAATTCAATTTGCAACTTTTGGAATTCTGTATAATCAGTTTGATATTGAACCAATATTTTTTGGTTTCCTGCTAAAGCGTCTAATACATTGAGTTGAAATTGAGCATCGTTGATCAATAAACTTTGTTGTTGCGAATGAATGTCTATGAGCTGACTTCCCAATTGCTTCATTAGCTCTAATGTGCATGGAGTATCGTTGATAAAACTTCTACTCTTTCCTGCTCCATTAATCTCTCTTCTTAAAATACTTTGATCCGAATAGTCTAAATCATGCTGCTCGAAAAAATGGTTCAACTTGTAGGCTGAAAGGTCAAACAAACCTTCAATAATGCATTTACGCGAACTATCTTTTAATGCTGAATGATCCACTCTATTTCCTAAAATCAAGCCCAATGCCCCTAACAGAATAGACTTTCCTGCGCCTGTTTCTCCGGTAATCACCGACAAAGACTTCTCAAAGCGAATGTCTACTTGGTCAATTAAAGCGAAGTTTTGAATAAAAAGTTGCTGTAGCATACTTCAAAGTTAAGCCATAAAGCCTTTTTAAACTACTTCTATTTTTATTTTCTAAGCTTGTCGTATTTATTAGAGTTTGCCGGGTCAATGACAATAAGTAGATCTGCAATTTGCGTTTTCTCCTGCGATGATGCTTCACCATACAGCTCAAGTATTTCTTGCAGTTTTGCATCAAAAAAGGCCTTCATATTGTAAGAGGAAGGTGCTACGTTGTGGATAGTCCTCAAGGGTTTTAAACTTTTAGTAATCGCTTGTCTTGCCCTTGTAACGTCTTTTTGCATTGCATCATAACCTTTTCGATGGTAATCATAATAGGTTTTTCTTAATGGTTTAAATCGAGCGCTCAAAGCATTTTCTACTAACCAGTATCGATTATTCTGATCTTCTGGTGCCTTCCATCCAGTTTGAGGTGAGGCTTGCGCAAAATTGACAATCTGTTGCGCAGTTTGAAAATACTTAGTACCTCCTTCCAAAGAAAAGCTATCGTAATCGTATCCAAGTATCATGTAAACATAATAGCTTAAAATTGAAGCTAATTCTCCATTATAGCTTGTTTCGCTATAAATTACAGGTTCAAATTGGTTGTATCGGATTACAAAATCCTGATCTCTTACATTTAAAAGTGGAGATTTGAAAGTCGAATTATAAACCGGTCTAGAAGCCTGAACCTGAATGTTTCCTTTGAATTCATTAGCAGAAACTCTTTCCGTTAAATTAATTAGAATACTACACTCAATTCTTTCATGTGCCTCGTACTCATCTGAGGTCCATTTCCTACCGTTCACAAATTTAAAAATTTCAGTTTCCATTTCAGTGAACATAGTACGTTCACTCCCTTCCACTTGTCGTGAATTTACTTGAACCTCACAGCTCAACTCTTGCGCTTGAGAAAGACTTGCAGTTAAAAGAATAAGTGTTATTGAAAGGAATTGAATTAATCGAGCCATTTTTTTTCTATCGTGTCTAGTATATCCTGTGCTACTTCTTTTTTTGTCTTTAACTTAAAAGCAGTCTTCTTATTGTCTTTATCAAAAATAGTAACTCGATTGGTATCTCCACCAAAACCTGCTCCTTTGTTTTGAAGAGAATTTAGTACAATCAAATCACATTTCTTTCTTTCCAATTTCCCTATCGCATTAGCCTCTTCGTTGTTTGTTTCCAATGCAAAACCAACTACAAACTGTCCATCTTGCTTGTTCAAACCAACATAATGCAAGATATCAACAGTTGGCTTTAAGTCAATGTGAAGCGTATCTGTTTTCTTTTTTATCTTCTCAGATGCAGGATTTTCAACGGTATAATCTGCAACAGCTGCTGCCAAAATAAATAAATCAGCCTCTCTACTTCGAACAGCCTCAAACATTTCTTGAGCAGATTGAACACGCACAAATTCACTAATGGAAGGAGGTGTAATATTAGTTGGTCCGGAAATTAATATAACCTCAGCACCTCTATTAGCAGCTTCTTCCGCCAAAGAATAGCCCATTTTACCTGAGCTGTGATTGCCGATAAATCGAACTGGATCAATTGCTTCATAGGTAGGACCTGCAGTAATCAAAACTTTTTTACCTGTTAATTTACCCGGAGCTAAAGTAATTGCAGCTAAGATGTTTTCTACTGCTGCCATTCGACCTTCTCCATACAAGCCACTTGCCAATTCACCACTTTCTGCTGGATTTAAAACATTACCATTGCTTTGTAGCTTCTGAATATTTTGCTGATTAGACGGATGCTTAAACATGTCCAAATCCATTGCTGGAGCAAAATAAGTTTTGTTCTCCATCGAGAAGTAAGTTGCCAAGAGAAGATTGTCGCAAATACCATTCGCCATTTTAGCTAGAGTATTCTGTGTAGCAGGTGCCAATAAAAAAAAGTCGGCCCATTTGGCCAACTCTACATGATTATTCCAGCTTCCAGTTTTTGCATCAGCATATTCTAGGTTTACTGGGTTTTTAGAAAGGGTCGATAAAGTAAGAGGCGTTATAAAGTTAACCGAATCAGGGGTCATTAGCACTTTCACATTTGCCCCTTGTTTAATCAATTCTCTGCAAATGGTCGCTGCCTTATAGGCGGCTATACTTCCACTTACTCCTAACAATACATTTTTGCCTTTCAGCATACTATGCCTCAGTCTCAGTATCCTTGCTTGGGTCTCTGAAATATGTACCGTCTGCCATGTATTCGCTCATTGCGATAGCATTCGACTTTGGAAGACTTTCGTAAAACTTAGAGATTTCGATTTGCTCTCTGTTTTCAAAAACTTCATCCAAATTATCTGTAGTTGTTGCAAACTCAGCTAATTTACCATTCAGTTCTTCTTTCATTGACAAAGCAATTTGATTCGAACGCTTAGAAATAATAGAAATTGCTTCGTATAGATTTCCTGTCTTCGAATCTATTTCAATAATATCTCTAGTTATTGTTGTTCTAGCTGCGTCAGTGTCTTTATAGTTCATCATTTGTTGGGTTTTCAATTAAAAAACGTTCTCGTTCATTAATTAGTTTGGCATAAACTAGCTCAGCTTCGTTTATATTCTTTCCGTCTGCAAAATTATCAATAAAATCGAAATAAGCTTCTATTCCTTCATCAAATCGCTGCTTTTTCTTGGTTTTAATACTATTTGTTGCTAAATAGTAGTACGATTTTAAGGTCAAGAGCTTAATTTCCTCTAGAAATTGTGTGCCTGGATACTCCGTTATCACGTTGTTTAGCGCAACAATAGCAGATTTATATTTTCTAATCGTGTAATATTGTTTTGCATTTAAAAATTTCTTCTCTTCCAATTTTAAAGTCAATTGATCTACCAAAGTATTTGCCGAATCCACTAACTCACTTTTAGGATAAGTATTCACAAAAATCTGTAATTCTTCTAAAGCTAATTGAGTTGGTGTTTGATCTAAAGTCGGGCCTGGAGCTTCTAAATAATTACAGTAAGCGCTCATAAACAAGGCCTCCTGAGCAAAGCTACTCAACGAATAAGTGGAAGAGTAACTTCTAAAATGATATGCCGCGGAGGTCAAATAATCTAAATGAAAGTTTGTGTAAGCGTAATAAAAGTAAATCTTCTGTCCTTTATCGGTTCCTCTATATAAAGGAATCAATTCTTCAAAAAGAGGTAATGCTTTTAGATATTCACCTTCTTCATAGTATTCTACACTCTTTTCATATTTAAGCTCGGGATTAGGGCTCTTTAATATTTTCTGATACTCACTGCATGCAGAAAACAGCAATACAACAAGTGTCAATAAAAATAAGTGCTTACGTTTTAACATTCGGCAAAAGTACTATTAAAGAAAGTGATCTTAACTGCTATTTATTGCAAAAATTGTTAAGAATTCTATTAAAAATGAACTGTTAATAATCAAGTCGAGTTTTTCTCATGAAATAATAATTCGCTCCTAACTTTGGGTAAAAAATGAAGACACTACTTTACGCTATCCTTTTCCTTTCTGTTCAAGCCCTAGCTGCGCAGCACACAGTTGTTCTAAAATCTGGAACAAAGTTAGAATGTGTTGTACTTTCTTTAAACAACGATATCTGGAAGGTCTATTTTGAAGGGGGAGAAAAGCTAATCAAGATGCAGGAGGTTAGCAGTATA
>JAESST010000370.1 GCA_016763995.1 Flavobacteriales bacterium
GCTTGGTAGACGACAGCGAATTTGAAGAATACAAGGAACTTCATGGTAAAACCATTGTTTGCGGTTATGCTCGTATTGACGGATGGGCTGTAGGAATTGTTGCCAATCAACGGAAGCTTGTGAAGACCAAGACAGGTGAAATGCGATTTGGTGGTGTGATCTATTCAGACTCTGCTGATAAAGCAGCACGATTTATCATGAATTGCAATCAAAAGAAAATTCCATTAGTCTTTCTTCAAGATGTTACGGGATTTATGGTAGGTTCTAAATCGGAACATGGAGGAATTATTAAGGATGGAGCAAAAATGGTAAACGCCATGGCAAACTCTGTTGTACCGAAATTCACCATTGTAATGGGAAACAGTTATGGCGCAGGAAACTACGCTATGTGTGGAAAAGCTTACGACCCAAGATTAATAGCAGCTTGGCCAACAGCAAACATTGCTGTAATGAGTGGGGCTGCTGCTGCTAAAACTTTATTACAAATAAAAATTGCTACGCTAAAAGCTCAAGGTGAAGAGATAACAGAAGAAGCCAAGGATAAGTTGCTCAAAGAGATTACAAAACGCTACGATGCTCAAACCTCTCCTTATTACGCTGCTTCTAGGCTTTGGGTAGACAATGTAATTGATCCTTTAGATACCCGAAAATGGGTTTCTATGGGAATTGAAGCAGCCAACAATGCTCCCATTGAAAAGCCATACAACGTTGGAATAATTCAGACTTAATAAGCTGGGCTTGGTTCTTCTTAAGAATTCAGATCTATGAATACTTTCACAGAAATAACAATCTACTACGTTGAATCTTTAGAATATAACCTGATATTTCTAAAAATAAGCCTTGTATATTGCCACTTCTGGAAATCTTAATTTATAATCGAACTCAGGTTAAAAGTACATTAACGTACTCCTTGTTCTGGGAACTTTGGAGTAACAGTTCTATAGAAAGACTTGATTTCTTCTAAATCCTTTTCGTAATCTCCGGTAGGATAAACAATTGGCCCTATTCCTGCTTCTTTCTTTTTATAATCTAAGAATCCTAAAATAATAGGAATGTTAACTTTTTGCGAAATATAATAAAAACCCTTTTTCCACTCAGGCGAATAGCTCCTTGTTGCTTCAGGAGTGATCATTATACAAAGTTCATCGTAATCAGAGTAAAATCTTGCCATTTTATCTACCATATTGCCTTTGGTTTTCCGGTCAATGGGTATACCTCCCAGGCTTTTCAGAATTGCACCCAGTGGAAAGAAAAAGAGCTCCTTTTTAACTGTATATTGTACAGGAACACCCATTATATAAAATGCTGCTCTAGCATAGAGTAAGTCCCAATTACTAGTATGTGGAGCAGCAATTAAAACCATTTTTTTTAAGTCTTTTGGGTTTTCACCAACGACCTTCCAACCCGTCATCCAAAAAATGAATTTTGCCATTAATTTCATAAACAAATATAACAGAAAGCTTTTTTGATTTCCCATTGAAATAGAAGTTGGACTTAACATTTTCTATTACATGATATGAGACCGTTGCAATACTAGTTTTTACGCTAGAGAAGCTCATCTTTTACCCAATTTCTTCGTTGCCACAAAAATTAACTTACTCATTACCACTAGGTAACTTAAAAGCAAATTTTAGCTCTAGTCTCGAATTTGAACAAAACCTAAACTTTTGCAACGGACTCGATACTCCAAAAACTTAATTACTTTAGTATCCATGAAAAAACGGATTATTCTCCTATCCATTCTATTAACGACCAAGCTCTTAAGCTTTTCCCAAAATAATGGAATAAGTGGAGCTAGGTCCTATGGTTTGGCAGGAAATTCAATTCTCTTACAAGATCTTTGGTCTACCAACAATAACCCCGCTGGTTTAGCTTTTCAAAAGGAATGGGCTGCAGGAATTCCTTACGAAAATCAATTCTTACAATCCGAACTTTCAAACAAGACCGCCATTATTGGTTACCCTATCTCTAATGGAGCTTTTGGATTAAGTATTAACCAATTTGGCTATTCTGCCTATAATGAAAATAGAGTTGGACTTTCTTATGGCCAACAATTGGGAAAGAACATTTCCATGGGTATTCAAATTAATTACTTGAATACAAGAATTGGCGAAGCTTACGGCACAAGTTCCGCCATAAGTGGAAACATTGGACTGATGGCCAAATTAAATGATGAGTTAAGCATTGCTGCAATGCTTATTAATCCGAATAAAGCGAAACTTGCTGATTATACAGACGAACGCTACCCTACACTTATTAAGTTGGGCTTAGGGTATGAATTCTCTGATAAAGTAACCTTAATGAGTGAAGTGGCAAAAGACATCGATTTTGATGCCAATGTTAAAGTAGGGATTGAATACAAAGCAATGAAATTAATTCACTTTAGAATTGGATATGCTACCGAGCCTGCTTTAAGCAGTTTTGGATTCGGGATAAACTTAGATCAGTTTAAACTTGACTTTGCTTCAGGCTTTGATTCAACTTTTGGGTTTAGTCCCCAAATATCTCTTCATTATTCTCCTAGTCAAAAACAATGAATTCCTTAAAAAACCTATTGTTTCTTGGAGTTCTATTCATTCCATCTGTGTTTTGGGCTCAAGAACTGGAAGATGAAAAGTACAACATCATTGAGCAACGAGTAGATTTTTTATTAGATGTTAATGAAGGCGGAGAGACTGACTTTACTACTCTTTTTGAGCAACTTGAAGTGTTTTATCAGAAACCTATTAACCTCAACACAGCCAATAAGTTCACTATCGAAGAATTGGGCTTATTGAACCCTATCCAAATCAACAATCTACTCGCTCACATCGAGAGAAATGGAAAGCTCATTAGTTTTGAAGAATTACAGAGTATTGAAGGATTTGACTTAGAAGATCTTCGATTAATTCAACCATTCACAAAAGTTAGCAGAGATCTCGATCAGGCAAACATTTCTTTATCTAACATTCTAAAAGAAGGTTCTTCTTCTTTATTTATACGCTATACTAGAATTTTAGAAGAACAGGAAGGCTTTAGCAGCATCAGCAAAGAAGAACTCGATAAGAATAAAAATGCAAGGTACTTAGGAAGCCCTGACAAGCTTTTCACCCGTTATCGGTTCAACTATGCCAACAATATAAGCTTTGGTTTTACGACAGAAAAAGATGCTGGTGAAGAATTCTTTCAGGGAAGTAATAAAAATGAATTTGACTTTTACTCCATGCATCTTTTCGCTCGTGGCTTTGGTATAGTTAAACAACTTGCTATTGGCGATTTCCAGGCCCAATTTGGACAAGGCTTAACCTTTTGGTCTGGCTTAGCTTTTGGTAGATCGCCATGCGTTTATACCTTGAAAAGAAATGCACCTAAACTAAGACCTTATACTTCGGTGCAAGAAGATTTATTTCTTAGAGGAGGAGGTATAAGCTTACAACATAAAAACATTGAATTAACCCTCTTCTACTCATCTCAAAAAGTAGATGCAAACGTGAGCGGAAGAGATACCTTAAGCAATGAAAACATTATTTCATCCCTTTCCGAAGATGGTTTTCATCGTACTCTTTCAGAAGTAAAAGATAGAAATATAGTTCAAAACACCTTTATTGGAGGAAATTTGAGTTATGAAAAACGTAACTTTACTTTCGGAATTACAGGGGTATACAATAACATAGGCGCAAAGTTCCAAGCAAGAAAGACTGTTTATAACCAATTTGGCTTATTAGATGATGAGAACATGAACGTTGGAGCAGACTTTAGTTATTTATATCGAAATCTAAACTTTTTTGGAGAAGCCTCTAAAAGTATTGACGGAGGAATAGCCCATACTGTTGGAGTTTTAATTGCTCTTGACCCGAAGCTCTCCTTGGGAGTTCAGAATAGAAATTTTGAAAGAAATTTCAAAGCTATTCAGAGTAATGCAATTGGAGAAAGCTCTAACAATACCAATGAAAAAGGAACCTTCATCGGTATAGAAATTAAACCAAATAATCATTTTACCATAGCGGCCTATGCAGATCGTTTCGCATTCAATTGGTTAAGATTTCAAACAGATGCCCCCTCTAATGGACACAGATTATTAGCCCAAATCAACTATAAGCCTTCCAAAAGAATGGAAACTTATTTTAGATTCAGACAGAGGTCAAGAGGAAGAAATAGTAAAGAATCAACAGAAAGCTTAAATGAATTGGTGGAAGAGGTCAATTCAAATTTTAGAATACACCTTGCTTATAAGGTCAGCAAAGAAATTCAAATCAAGAGTAGGGTTGAATTTACTAGATATCACTTAGGAGCAGGACAAAATGAGGACGGACTATTAATTTATCAGGATATTAGCTACAAAAAGCTTAGCTTTCCAGTCTCGTTTTCACTACGATATGCCTTATTTGAAACAGACAGTTATAACAGTAGAATTTATGCATATGAGAGCGATGTACTATATGCCTTTTCTATTCCCGCATATAATGGTATAGGTACAAGGTTTTACATTACGTTTAAATATCACATCAAAAGAGGAGTTGATCTTTGGTTACGGTATGCACAAACATATTACACTGATCGAACATCTATAGGAAGTGGTAAGGATGAAATTGAAGGAAACATTAGAAGCGAAGTAAAAGCACAATTAAGGATTAAGTTTTAAAATGATTAAAAGGCATAAAACAGTAAAAACTTGGTATTTAATGTATATGGTCATATTCATTGGCTTCTCTTTTGAATTTTTTATTCGAGGAGATAACTTTTTAGGTGGCGTTCTAATTTTCAATGGCATCATTAGCCTTCTAGCCTTTCAGCAAATACCTCGTAAAATCGCTCCAGTTACTGTACTTCTGAACATCTTTAACACGCTCATTAGTTTAACCGTATTTTATAACTATTTAGGTATAGATTATACGATTTTACTCCTTATTTGGACTGCATTATCAATAGGATATTTTGTGGCGGTTATAAGGCAAATTACAAACCTCTTGGCAAGTAGTCGTTCAAAACGGAAGCTAAAAAAGAGAAACGATTAAACTGTCTCTACCCCTAACTTATTGAATTCTCTCCAGAAGTGGGGGAAACTCTTCTCTACAACAGAAAGTTTATCTATAGAAAGCTTCTCATACAAGCAGACCAAAGGTCCAATACACATCGCCATTCTATGATCGTTGTAACTTGAAAATTGAATTAAATCAACAGTGTTTATTTTAACGGCTTTATGAATTTGAATACTTGTTCCGTCTAGTTCTATAATTTCAACTCCTACCTTATTCAATTCGACCTTTAGAGCCTCTACCCTATTCGATTCCTTGATATAAAGCGTTTGCGTTCCAATAATTGTGGTTTTATTAATTAATTGAGAAGCACAAACAGCTACAGAAGGAATAAGGTCAGGCGTTTCTGTTAAATCTAAAACCAATTCATTGGGATTTTCGATAAATACAGGCTTTAATATTGCTCCCTCCTTGTCAAATACTGTTTCTACTCCCAACTTTTTAAAGATAGAACTACATGCTTTATCTCCTTGTGCTGTGTCTTGCGTTACACCTTTTAAGCGAAGTGCTTGCCGATTAAAAGCAACAAACTGGTAGAAAAAAGCAGCCGAAGACCAATCTCTCTCAAGCTGCAATGGTGCTTTAGAAGCATAATTCCCTTCTTCAATTGAAATGATAGATGCATTTCTTTTCGAATTCACTCCTAATTTTTGTTGCAATGCTATCGTTAAATCAATATATGGAAGCGATACTAGTTGTCCTGTTAATTTCAAACGAAGACCACCACTAAGTTTAGGCGCAATCAAAAGTAATGCAGTAATATATTGGCTGCTCACCGAAGCATCTATTTTTAATTCTCCACCCTTAAGTTGTTTTCCACTAATTTTTAATGGAGGATATCCTTCCTTTTCAAGATAGCTTATTTCAGCTCCTAAAACTCTTAACTGATCCACCAAAATACCAATGGGGCGCTCTTTCATCCGCTTAGCTCCCGTCAAAATTCTTTCTTTTCCTTCTTGAATAGAAAAATAAGCAGTTAAGAAGCGAAAAGCAGTTCCTGCCATTCCAACATTGATTTCAAGTGCATCTAGCTTTAGGGCATCAGCAAGTATACGCGTATCTTCAGCGTCGGACAGTGCTTCAATTTGAATCGCGTTTTCTGAAATTGCTTGAGCAATCAACAAACGATTTGCTTCACTCTTTGAATAGGGTAAGTCAATTTCAACTCTTGATTTTGCAGGATGATAATTTAAAGGATGACTCATGATCTGAAGTAAAATTTCAATGTTTCCAAAATCAGCTCATCCTCTATTTCTTGGTCAATGGTAGCTATTCCAATTCCACTCAACAAAGTACAATTGATCTGAGCTCCCTGATTTTTTTTGTCTTGTTTCATCAATTCTATTAAATCCGTAAAATCGGTAGAATCAATCTGAAGCCTTTGATAATTCTTATCAATCATGGCAAGGATTGCCTCCAGAGATTCTTGTAAAAGAGTAGATACCATGACAGAAAGCTTTGCTTCGCAAAACATTCCTGCAGCAATGGCAAAGCCATGAGGAATCGGATTTCCTTTTTCTAGAAAATAACTTTCGAATGCGTGTCCAATGGTATGTCCAAAATTTAACTTCTTGCGTTCTCCCTTCTCCAAAGGGTCAGCTGCAACAATACTGCTCTTAATCTCAATTGAACGTTGCAATATGGCTACATCGGGAAGTTCGCTTAAATTTGACTGCTCTAGTTCTTCCCAATAGTTTTGATCTGCAATTAAGGCATGCTTAATAACTTCCGCATACCCGCTTTTCAATTCATCTTTCGGAAGAGTCTTTAAAAAGCTAGGATAGATGAATGTTTTTTGCGGAGTTTGAAATGCTCCTAACTGGTTCTTATATCCGTTAAAGTCAATTCCGCATTTCCCTCCAATAGAAGCATCTATCATTCCTAATAAAGAAGTAGGAATATTTATAAACTCAATGCCTCTTTTGTATACCGCTGCCACAAAACCGCCCAAATCCGTGATCATTCCTCCACCCAAGTTAATCAATAGGCTTTGTCTACTTGCCTGCTCCTCGGTTAATGCATTCCACAAAGAAGCACACACCTCTAACCCTTTTGATGTTTCTCCCGCTTCTACTTCTAAAATAGAATATTGAATCTGTTCATTTTCTAATACCAGCTCCAACTGCGGCAAACAATGAAGACTTGTATTGGAATCTACCAAAACGAATACTTGCTTCCTTTCGTTCTCTTTCAAAAGCTTAAGCAATGGCTCCCATGAATGGTCTAGAAGAGAAACATCTTCTATTTTGGAATCGTTCATTAAAAGTGAATTTAGGTCAACTTTGAGGGGTTAAAGTTAATCATGTATCCTCAGATTTAATCCCCATTTAAAGTGGAAACAATGGTAATTTCGTTTGGTGAAAAAAATTGGACTCATTTCAGATACACACGGGTACTTGCACCCAAGGGTAAAACATCACTTCAAAGAGGTTGACGAAATATGGCATGCTGGAGACATTGGAACCTTAGAGTTAGCTGATGAACTAGAAGCCTTTAAACCTTTACGTGCAGTTTATGGCAATATCGACGGAGCAGAGATTAGAAGCGTTCATCCGAAACACCAGCGTTTCATGTGCGAAGGTGTTGATGTTTGGATCACACACATTGGTGGTTACCCTAAACGTTACGATAGACAAGTATATGAAGAGATCTATAAAAACCCACCAAAGGTTTTCATATGCGGACATTCCCATATATTAAAAGCTATTCCTGATCATAAACTTAAATTGGTGCATTTGAACCCAGGAGCGGCAGGAAAAAACGGCTTTCATAAGGTGTTAACCTTAATGCGTTTTGAGCTCAAAGACGGATTGATTGGAAACTTAGAAGTAATTGAACTAGAGAAAAGAGTCTAACGAATTCGATCTGCTGCTTTCACCAAGGCTTCGTCTTTCTTAATTCCTCGTGTTGCTAAGAAAATAAAGATCAATGGAAGAATACTCAAGTAGGTTCCAACTCCATATTTCAAAGTAAAACCTTCGGCTAAGCCCAATTCAATTGCCGCACTATCTGCCACCATGAACATAAATACTACAAAACCCAATTGTGCCAATAAATTGAAGCGAACCAATTTCAACTGAACTTGTCGTTTTTTAAACATCGCCATAATAATGAAGCTTAATAGCATAGACAAAACACATAATATTACCCCGTAATTAGAGGTGAATAGCGGTGTTCCTCCTTCAGGGTTCTCAATGCCATAAAGACTTAGCTTATGCGAAATCACATCTGTGCTCAGCAATGCAAAAGTTAATAGAAATAGAATCCCATTGATTGCAAATCCTAGAAAAAGATAGAGAGTCTGAATACGTTGCCACATAATGTTTCGTTTATAGCCACAAAGAAACAAAGAATTATTACTTTGGACGGAGTTTAAATTTAGAAATTGACAAAGAAAGAATTATTTCAAAAGTTTTCGGAAGAAAACAAGGAACTTATCCCCTTCTGCTTGCACTATGATTGGTGGAATGAAGTGGTATTAAACGACTGGGATGTTGCCATTATTAGTAACGGCAGTCAAGTTTTTGGAGTGATGCCTTATTTTATTCGCAAGAAAGGGCCTTGGACCTTGATTACTAATCCGCATTTCACGCCTTATTGCGGTCCCTTTCTAGTATATCCTGAAGGACAAAAGACTGCTAAAAAAATTGCTTTTGAGCATGATAGTTATGCTCAACTCATCGATCAACTTCCTGATTTCTCTGAGTACTCTCAAAATTTTCATTTGGCTTTTAGCAATACCTTGAGTTTCTTATGGAAGGGTTTTGAGGATAGTAGCCGTTTTACCTATGTGTTAGATTTAACACAGAACGAAGAAACACTGTGGTCGAACTTAAGAGAAAACAACCGTAGACAAATCAAGAAAGCAGAAAAGAACATACAGGTAGAAGAAAGCACAGAAGCTGCATTGCTAGAACACATGCTACAAGCTTCTTTCGAGAATAAAATTGAGTCAGACTACTTTGAACGAATGCTTCAATATGCTCAGCAACATCAATGTGGGCAACTGTGGAAAGCAGTGCAAGATTCTGAAGATAGCGCTAGCCTACTCTGCATATGGGATCATCAAACAGCTTATTATTTAGTGGGCGGTTCATCTGCTGCTCATAAAAATTCTGGAGCCATGAGTCTTTTGCTATGGCATGCCATTCAACATGCGAAGAAATTAGGTAAACAATTTTTCAACTTTGAAGGCAGCTCCATTCCTGCCGTTGAAAAATACTTACGAGGTTTTGGTGGAGAACTTAGCCCTTTTAGAAGGCTTTCGAAATACGATTCAAAAAGCTTACAATTGGCGAAGAAGTTGAAGAGGTAAACTCTTAATTAGAATCTAATGTCCAATCAACAGCTAATTATTTCTGAAAGGCAAGTCATCTGGGAAGAACTCTCTTTATTTTATGTTGATACAGAATTATCATACTCATTATTAATTAAATGGAGTAACTTTAAAACAAAATGAGACTTATAGATGAATATAAAATATTGACATACGATTACAGTAAAATAGATTACAGCCATAAAGAATCAGTTAATAACATTAATCAGTCAATTAATAGATAGCTTGAAATCGATGAGGTCATTTGTTACGAAAAGTTTGATGCCCCGAACAATATACAAGATTATTAGATATTAAAGGAACAACACTCTTTAATGGCGCACCATTCACTTTGCTAAAAGACGTCCAATTAGTTATCATGCAGAAGAGAAAGCAATAAATTTAATATTAACACCATCTAAAAAGATTACTTCTGAAGGTTTAGCTTATCAATCTTGGCTTGACGAATATCAAGATAAAACACTACATTACCCCACTTGCACCCTTTTGTAAAACTTGCGTCTCTTATCTAAAGATCAAGAAAAAGAAAGCAATATGAAATTTTACACTGCAATTCCAAAAGAACTTCAAGATTATTACCATACAGAATTAGAAAAGTACCGAGAGGAATGCTCATACGGGAACCTAAGCCATGCGTGGAAGCATTTAGAAAGGGCTCACATCATTGGACAACAATATCCTTATGCTCATAGCTACGTTCATTGGAAAATGCTACAATTCGGTTTTAAAATCAAAAGCGGAAAAGAAATCTTCGGGCAGATACCACGGCTTATTGGGGGTGGTGTAAAATCTTTTGTGGGAAAAATCCCTGTTGGAAATCCAGGTGGAGCGAATGTTCCACCTTTAAAATCATTTCCAATTGAAAAAGAACTAAAAGATATCTTTATAAAAGCAGAAGTTCATTCCAACTGAAGTAGAATCAAAATACAAGAGATTGCTAGTGTTCCGGTTTCCTATAACCCTTTCCCTCTACTACAGATAGGTCAAAGAATTCAATAATTTTTGCTTGATATTCTTTCTTCTGACTTGATTCCATTATAGCGGCATGTTCAGCCTTCTCAACTTCCCATAATCCCGCTTTTAAAGGAGCATTCTTTTGATAACGCTCTCCCATCTCAAAAGGAACCCAAGTATCTCCTTTCGAATAAATAAGAAGCATAGAATCTATCTTTTTTACTTCTTTCATCCGTTCTATCATTTCTATTTTTCGCTCATATTTCGGAAGAAACATAGAAATAAATAAAAGGGCTCTATAAGCCACAGGAAAACGTACCCAAAACTCTTTTAACGTAGTAGCAGCGCTTTCCACAATGGCAAAGTTATATTGATGTTTGTCATCTGTAAAAGCAATAACAGAATACTGTGCTCCCAAAGATATTCCATGATAGCCAATCGGTAAATTGGGAGTTAATTCTTTTGCTTTTATACTTATAGCAACAATGTCTTCAAAATAAGAGAAGTTCCCCATGCTGCTCTCACCAAAACCATTGATATCAAAAACGACAACATTGTACCCTTGATCTCTCAACAGCTCTGTGTATCCTCTTTTTAAAAAATATCCCTTTGCCTCCTTTCCCATGGGATGCCCCAAAACGATAGTTGCCTTTTGTTCTTCCCTTCTACTTTTTGCAAATAAGCCTTTTATTAAAGCCCCTGAATCACTCTTAATAGAGATGGACTCCCATTCTTTCATCTCTTCTTCCGAAAGCGGGTTTCTCCATTTTACCATGAATTTTCCAAAGAATGGGTATTTCAACGCTTTATAAATCATATTCTACAAATGAAATGATTCTTAAAGTAAATGCAATTGACCTAAGGTTAGAAAATAATATTTTTTCGAATCCTACTTAAACTCTCGGGCCTTATGCCTAAGTATTTCGAAACATCTTGCACAGAAGTTTGAGCAATAATTTCAGGTCTATTTTCGAGCAACCACTGATAGCGTTCTTCTGCAGATAAACTTCTGAGCTGCTTGGTTTGCCTCACTCTTTGAAGGTAAAGTTTCTCTGTTTCAACCCGCCCAATTTTGTTTGCCACTAAAGATGTTTCATAAGAATCTCTTAAATCATCTGCCTCAATTTCTTCAATGACACACTCGCTCAGCGTTACTAACTGGAAATCTGAAGAAGAACCCGTAAGAAATGAAGTGTAACAATTGAAAAAGGAATTTTCAACAACGAAATCAAAGATCTTCTCTTCTCCATCTTCTAAATAAAGGATTTGAACCACACCTGAATTTAGAAAGTATACTTTATCCTCTACATCATCATACTTAGTGAGAATCGTGTTTTTCTGAACAATCTTTTCTGTGTGCTTAAAAGGTAGTTCTTCTTCAGAATTCAACTGAATGTATGTAGAAAGATATTCCTTTAGTGTCATTATCGATATTTATCTTTTCAAATGTAATAATAACAAGAAAGCCATCTCATTTCTAAGAAGGCTTTCTAATACCTTGTATGTTGAGTGTTTTAAAAGTGCTTTTCAATACAACCTTAGCTTTAGCAAGAACATTCAAAGTACTCTCTTAATTACTTCGCAATGTTCACTGCTCTCTTTTCACGAATCACAGTTACTTTTACTTGACCCGGATAAGTTATATCTGATTGAATCTTTTGAGCTATGTCGAAAGAGATCTTATCTGCTTCCATATCACTGATTTTTCCTATGATTTCCCTAGTTAAATTAGGTTGAATACCTTATATCCATTCCAAGCTTATCTTCCTCTATTTGTCTAAACTAAACTTTAGACCATGAAAACAAAACAACTAATTGCTCTAAGCATTATTGGACTCACCTTATTTGCCTGTGAAAAGGATAAAGACGATACTCCAACTCCTGCATCCAGTAACAGCACTCAGAGTACTGACAATACCATTAGCTTTACAGGTGCTGATGGAACTGTAATTGCAGTAAAATCATTGAGTGATGTTGGTATTGCCACTATCACAATAGGAACTGCTATTGGAGTGTTTTACGATAACGGTTCCTTAGTAGATGTTGGAACTGTAAGTGCAGAAGCAATCGATCTTACTAAAAATGCAAACAATAATTATACAGCATCTGCCTCTGCAACTAGCCCAACGGGAATTAGTTATACAGATCCAATTACTTGGAGTGTTAGTGGAGCAAACGGATTCAGTAGTTTTTCAGAAAATATTACAAGAGGTTTTCCTACAGCTAATGCTGTTAATAGCCCAGGAATAGTTGATAAAAGTGACGGTTATACTTTAAGTAATACGGCTATTAGCAATTCGGACTCTGTATTGTTTAGTATTGGAAACGTAACTAAAACAATGAGTGCAAATACAACTTCTTGTACCTTTTCTAGTGCTGAACTTAGCGGGCTTGCCAATGGAAGTAATTTTGCGTCTATTGCTCCTTACAACTATTCAAATAAAATGATTTCTAGCAAAAATATTTATTTTGTCAATGAATACCTTGTCCAAAAAATGGTTAGCGTTCAAAACTAAATCAACATCAGTTTCCTCACTACTTTTTGTTACTCACAAATTCAGGACGAATCACAAAGCAGAAAGCCTTCTCATTTCTGAGAAGGCTTTCTAATACGTTATATGTTGAGTGTTTTAAAAGTGCTTTTCGATACATTCTTAGCAATGCCAAGAAGATTCAAAGTACTCTCTTAATTACTTCGCAATGTTTACTGCTCTCTTTTCACGAATCACAGTTACTTTTACTTGACCTGGATAAGTCATATCTGATTGAATCTTTTGAGCTATTTCGAAAGAAATCTTATCCGCTTCCATATCACTGATTTTTTCAGATTCTACAATAACTCTTAATTCTCTACCTGCTTGAATTGCATAGGCCTTCTCTACTCCATTGTGAGACATTCCTAAGGTTTCTAATTCTTTAATACGGGTAATGTAAGATTCTACAATCTCTCTACGCGCACCTGGTCGTGCACCTGATACAGCATCACAAACCTGCACGATAGGTGAAATTAAAGTTGTCATTTCAATTTCATCATGGTGAGCTCCAATTGCATTACAAACCTCTGGCTTCTCTTTGTATTTCTCAGCCAATTTCATTCCCAACAATGCGTGTGGTAATTCTGGCTCATCGTCTGGCACTTTTCCAATATTGTGCAACAGTCCTACTCTCTTCGCCATTTTTACGTTCAAGCCTAATTCAGCAGCCATTGTAGCACAAAGATTAGCTACTTCTCTACTATGCTGTAATAAATTTTGACCGTAAGAAGAACGGTACTTCATACGTCCTACCATTCTCAACAATTCAGGATGTAAACCGTGAATTCCTAAATCGATACAGGTTTTCTTTCCAATGTCAATAATTTCGTCTTCTAATGATTTCTTCGTTTTACGAACAACCTCTTCAATTCTTGCTGGGTGAATTCTACCGTCAGAAACTAACTGGTGTAAGGCTAAACGAGCCGTTTCTCTTCGAATAGGATCGAAACAAGAAAGAATAATTGCTTCAGGCGTATCATCTACAATTACTTCTACTCCTGTAGCTGCTTCTAAGGCTCTAATGTTTCTTCCTTCACGTCCAATAATTCTACCTTTCATATCATCTGATTCGATGTTGAAGATAGAAACAGAATTTTCAATGGCTTGCTCAGTAGCAACTCTTTGAATTGATTGAATCACTATTTTTCGTGCTTCTTTGTTCGCATTAATTTTAGCCTCACCAATGGTATCTTTAATGTGAGCCATTGCATCTGTTTTGGCTTCTTCTTTCAGTACTTCTACCAATTGTGACTTCGCCTCTTCTGCAGAAAGGTTTGCAGTGCTTTCCAACATTTCCACTTGCTTACGGTGGTTTTTGTCAACTTCCACTTGCTTCTTCTCTACTACTTCTACCTGACGATCGAGATTTCCTTTTAATGCTTTTAAATCTTTATCCTTCTTGTTATTCTCGTGTAATTTGTTGTTTAAAGAGGTTTCCTTTTGCTTGATTCTATTTTCAGCATCAGTCATTTTACGTTCTCTACCAGAGATCACTTTCTCATGCTCTTCTTTTAGGCTTAAAAATCTCTCTTTGGCTTGTAGGATTTTACCTTTCTTAATTACCTCTGCCTCAACTTTCGCCTTTTCTACAATGGCTGCTGCCTTCTTCTGATTCCCCTTCTTAATTATGGCCATAGCAATTCCAACACCTGCTGCTGCTCCTACTATGAGTCCAATAATTATACTTACAATATCCATATTTCTAATTTAATTATATAAAAAAACCCGTACAATTTGCTACTTGAGTAAACTCCTAAAAAAAGGATTAGGATTTTCCGATTAAATTAAACTTCCAACGTCTCCTCTAGAGGAAATCACCACAACAAGGTGGATTAATAAGGCCTGTTTTCTCTAATACAAAGTAAAACCCAAACTAGTAATAACGTTGAGTTTACCAAACTATAACAAACTGTACGGGCAGGTTCTTAAAATCGATTACTCGATTCGTATCTGCTTTTATTTAAAGAACTTCCGATATTAAATCATTCAACACATTCAGCTTCGTGTGTAAGCTTTTATCTATAGACTCAGTCTTTTCATTTAGATTTACTACTTGCGTTGCATATTGCAATGCTACCATAGACAACAAATCTTGTTTGTCTTTCACAGCATAGTTTTTCTCATAATCTTTCACCATTTCATCAATGGCTTTTACTGCCTTTCGGATGCTCTCCTCCTCGTCCTGTTGAACGGTTAAAGGATACATTCTCCCTGCAATATTGACTTTTATAGATAGATCCTTCACGGATATTTACTGATTAAGTTGAGCGATACATTTATCTACTTCCCGTACTATTTCGTTGATTTTTAACTTGATTTCCTTACTGCCTTCCTTTCCTTTAGCACCTCCTGCTATTCTTAAAATCTTGTTTTTTTCAATCAACTCTTCTATCTCTTTTTCTTGAAGTGCTGTTTTCGCTTTCAGCCCCTCCAATTCAACTTTCAAAATTTTTAACTCTCCTTCCGTTTCTCCCTTATTCTGAATCAATTGCTGAACATTTTGTTCAAGTATTAAAAAATCATCAGAAAAGTCACCCATTTAGTCGTTTTTAAATCTCTAAAAGTTGTACAACAAAGCTAACATTTTTTTAATCGAACTGTATAACTTATTCCTCTAAATTCAGAATTTAATTAACAAGCTCTCTACTTTTGCGGCTTTGGTCTAAGCCTTGCTATAACTGTTTTATGATTCGATTTTTATTGTCCCTTTTTCTTTCTGTTATCTTATTGAATTCTTATGCTCAAGAGCTAAGCCAAGATTACTTTCGCTCTCCTTTGAGCCCGTTTTTAACGCTGCAGCGGCCACGCAGGTAGTTTTTCAACAGCATGCTAGTCATTAGATTAAGTAACACCTTTTGACCCAGGCGGCTTTATTTATCACTGGGTCGAAAGGATTGTTTAAGACTTGCTTACCAACGGTTTTTTGCAAACGCTAAGCCACAGGCAATTGCCAATCTATGCCACCCAAACCTCTGCCTAGCAAATAATCGTTAGCTTTTGAAAACGGCTTGCTGCCAATAAAACCTCGGTGCGCGGATAAGGGTGAAGGATGTGGCGAGCGGATCACGCAATGTTTTTCCTGATCGATAATACTACCTTTCTTTTGCGCGTAACTGCCCCAGAGTATAAATACCAGTCCTTCCCGCTGTTCATTTAAAACTTCTACCGCTCGGTCAGTGAAGTCTTCCCAACCCTGTTTTTGATGGGACCCGGCCTGCCCGGCAACGACGGTCAATGTAGCATTCAATAATAAAACGCCCTGATCCGCCCAATGGTTCAGGCAGCCGTGTGGGGCTGGGGTAATACCCAAATCGTTATCTAGTTCTCTGTATATATTGACCAGGGAAGGTGGTGTGGCGACGCCGGGCAGCACCGAAAAACAAAGACCATGGGCCTGGTTTGGCCCGTGGTATGGATCCTGCCCCAGAATAACGACTTTAACCTTTTCAAAAGGTGTTTGATCGAA
>JAESST010000371.1 GCA_016763995.1 Flavobacteriales bacterium
GTTCACACCCTGATCCCACATTAATTAGACATAATAACAAGTGGTGGATGTTTACCAGTAGGCCCGAAAACAAGAGCAACATGGAGACTTTGGGTTTGTACTTTTCAGATGAACTAACCGGTCCCTATACTGAGCATCCCATGAGTCCATTAATTCAAAAAAATAATCGAATGGCTCGACCGGCCGGCAGAATGATACAATGGAATGGTAAATGGATACGGTTTTGCCAAGATTGCTACCCGAATTACGGAAGTAATGTAAGAGCTTTTGAAATTAACGAACTAACAACTTCTGTTTATTCTGAAAAGGAAATAGATGAAAGCCCAGTGTTACAAATGACTGGCGAAGAGAATGCCTGGAATGGAAGTGGCATGCACCATATAGATCCATATCAATTAGAGGATGGAAAATGGATTGCTTGTGTAGATGGACACTTTACAATTGATCAAAAGAATGGATTATAAAAACGTCTCCATATTGCTTCCCGTTTATAATACCAATGCTGATTATTTGGCGGCGTGTTTCACTAGTATTAAGGACCAGACTTGGCAGCAATTTGAATTGGTAGTAGTTGATGATGGCAGTACTCATTCTGATACTTTGGCAATGATTGATACAATCAAGAATAACCTTCCCAACGTAAAGCTCATTAGTTTGCAAGAGAACCAAGGCATTTGTAAGGCCTTAAATGCCGGCTTGGCTGCATGTTCTTTTGATTTGGTGGCTCGTATGGATGCAGACGATATTATGTACCCAGAAAGGCTTGAAAAGCAAATTAGCTACATGCTAGAAAATCCTGATGTAGATATTTTAGGAACATGGGAACTTAACTTCGGAACGAATGGAGCCATAGTTAATACAGAAGTTAAGAAACACGCTAAGCTTGTGTCAAAAGCAATGGTGATAAATCATGATGATTATTACATCATGAATCATCCTACCATACTATTTAAGCGAAAATTCATTCAGGATATTGGAGGATATAATAACACTATGCGTCATTATCCGGAAGATTACGAATTATGGCTAAGGTGTTTATTAAATGGAGCATTAATCCATAATTTACAAGAAGTACTACAATTATACCGCAAGGATAATCAGGAAAAACTAACCCAACATTTTAAAAAAGATAGCCAATCTATATGCTCCCAATTGAAAACCGACTTTATAAAACAAATTGAAGCAGACAAAATCTCATGCTAGCAAACAGTAAACATATAATTGAGGAGGCAAGTCTACAATCATCTGAAAATGGGATTAGGCTAGAAATTTTACGAGACCTTGAAAACATAAACAGCTTAGCTGAGAAATGGGATACATTAGTAAAAGCCTCTAATTGTAATCGTGCTTTTAGTTCTTTTACTTGGTATCAAAAAACATATGTAATTGACCAATCATTACAAGCTCTTGTAATTCTAGCTTATAGAAATGAAGATTTGGTGGGCATTCTACCCTTGGCGCACCATGTTAAATATGATCAATTGATGTTCCCAAGTAATCTTTGCGATTACAGCGATATGATCATTAAAAAGAATGATCGGAATGTTGGTATGATGCTTCTTAATTGTTTAATGGATTTAGAAGATCACTATAAAAATATACTACTAAAATGTTTGAGGAGTGATAGCAACCTTACTAATGCCATTTCTTCTCACCTACAAATGCAAAAATACTCCTCATGTTTTTCTCAAATTACCAGATTTAATTGCCCCTATATCAAATTACCATCTACCATTGAAGATTTCTTGTCTTCAAAAAGTAAAAGCTTTCGCTACGACATTAAACGAAAAGAAAAAAAAGCAGCTCAATTGGGTTATGAAACTGTTCTTCTCGATCCTCATATTTTCCCTGCAGATGATCTGCCTAGACATTTTCTTCGCCTACATGAAGCAAGGCTTGGAGAGAAAAGTGGTTTAGTAACCATACAAGATGTACGTGCATTTATTTCTGCTACATTTCCTATACTTTTTAAGAAAGGAACTCTGTTGCCATTTGCATTGATGCATGAAAATAAAGTAATGGGCATGCATATATATATGCTCGGTCCTGATGGATTAGCGTATTGGAACGGGGGATTCGATCCTGAGGTATCTAAATTATCACCCGGCACCTTAACATTTATGGCGGCAATACGGCACACAATTAATATGGGCTTAACTGAATTTGACCTTTTGAGAGGAGAAGAAGCTTATAAATTAAAATGGAACACAAATACGAGAATACTCAGTCAATTTAATTCTCAAAATAAAACAGCATTATGAACGTAAATTACGATTGCTACCAAAGACCCGGAGTTGTAGAGCATTATGCAAGTAAAAATAAATTGCAGGCTCCCGAAGCGGTTATACTTTCTAAGTACCATCACAAGATTAAGAATAAGGCCATCTTAGATATCGGAATTGGAACTGGGCGAACCACCAATTTTTTAAGCCCCTTGAGCAAAAATTACATCGGCATTGATTATGCGCCTCGCATGATTGAAATTTGTAAGAAAAATTTCCCAGAAGCCAATACAATGGTGTGCGATGTTAGATCTATGCCGTTTGAAGAGGAACAGTTTGACTTCATACTCTTTTCCTTTAATGGTATTGACCATGTTGAGCACCATGAAAGAATTTCGATCTTAAATAACATCCGTAAACTATTAAAACCAGATGGGATCTTTTGCTTTTCAACACATAATTTGGATTGTAATCGTAATCATCCTTTCTCCCATCATAGGTTTAAGCTATATAAAAACCCTCTAAAGTTGATTAGTCAAAATGCTAAGGAGTTGCCTAAGTTTTCTTACGGCTTTTATAACTGGATGAAAAACAAGAAGTATGAACGATATGAATCGGAATATGCCATTATTAGAGATCTCGGACATGATTATGGATTAGTTCTATACTATATATCGAGAGAATCTCAACTAAATCAACTGACCGAAAGTCTGTTTTCTAACATTGAAGTATTAGCCCTTGATGGATCTTATTTAAAAGCAAATGATAGTAGTAAGGATGTGTGGTTATATTATGTAATGGGAAGAAAAAATTAGATGAAAGATTCTATTTTATATTCTATAATTATCCCAAGCTATAATCGTGAAAAGTTGCTTCCAGATGCTATCGAAAGCATCTTAGAGCAAGGCTATGATGCTATTGAAATAATTGTGATAGACGATGGGTCAACGGATAATACAAAAGAACTTGTTAGGAATTACGGTTCTAAAGTTATCTATCATTACCAATCTAATCAAGGTGCCTCTGTAGCTAGAAATAAAGGAGTTCAACTTGCAAGTGGAAAATACATTTCATTTCTTGATTCAGATGATTTGTTTTTACCAGGAAAAATGAAAAGGGAACAAGAAAATTTTCTCCGCTTTCCAGATGCTGAAGTAATTGTTACGGATGCAGAGTATTATGAAGATGATAAAAAAATTGGAGCAAGTTGGATGAAATACAAAGGCTTAGAAATTGAAGGAAAAGAACCAACATTTATGAATTCTAGTAAACTTGATTGGATACAGGGCTCCATATTTGCAACTTGTAATTTCACTTTACTTAGAAGTAAAATTCACAAATTGGGAGATATCCTCTTCGATACTAGTTTAAAAAGAGGGCAAGATTGGGACTTAGAAATAAGAATAATACGCTTTTGTAAACTTCTTGTTGATCCTTATGTAACTTGTCAAGTTCGTCGTATTGCGAGAACTAAACCTAAGGGAGATTGGAAGCTTGCTGGTTCCGAAGCTAATTTAAAATATCAAAAATCACTGAAACTGGATCAAAAAATTTTCACGAAAGCCTTAAATATTAGCGCATGGCCTATTGCAACTGAACGATTGATTAACAGCAAATTAGAAGAATTAGATGTCGAATTATTGCGTTATTCACCAAAATGAGTTCAACATGCGACAATATCATCCTAAAGAAAATGGGATTTAACTCCCACGATCGTGTGGTAGTGATCCATGCAGATGATGTAGGAATGTGCGAAACAACCTTACATTCATTTATGGAATTAATGGAATTCGGGATTGTCTCAAGTGGGAGTGTTATGGTGCCATGTTCTGCTTTTCATGCTACGGCAGAATGGGCAAGAAATAACCCTCAATATGATATTGGTGTTCACTTGACTTTAACTAGTGAACGGGAAAGCTATCGCTGGAGACCAATCTCTGAACACAAGCCTAAGTCAGGCCTGACAGATGAGGAAGGCTATTTTCACCGAACATGCGAAGCTTTGTGGAAAAATGCAAAATCAGAATCTGTATACCAAGAAATGAAGGAACAATTGAAGAAGGCTTTAGCTGCAGGAATAGCGGTATCTCATATTGATTCTCACATGTTTTCCGCTATAACTCCCGCATATTTACCTTCTTATATAAATATTGGAGAAGAAAGTAACATTACCGTATTCTTGGAACGTAATCTATGTACAAGAATGGACTCTAAAGGAACAAATGCCCAAATCATAACAGAAAAGAAGGCAGAAAACTGGCCAATATTTGACCATGTGCTAAGTAATAGCTTAAAGCAATCTCCAGAGAATTGGTTGGAAAAAACCAAAAATGTGATTGACTCAATACAGCCAGGACTTAGTTACTATATTATTCACCCAGCAAAAGGAACTAAAGAAATGCAGAAAATATCACCGGATTGGCGTTCTCGTGATGGCGATTATAGAGTTTTTAAGAGTCCTGAATTACGACAGTATATTAAAAAGTCGAGAATACATGTTATATCATACAAAGAGATTAATCAAGCAGTTAAAATGAAAAAATGAACATACTTTTTTTAACTCATAATGATATCCAAAAGGATATAGGTGGTATTGAATCTCACATCATTTTACTCGCTTCTGAGTTGATAAAAACTGGGCATCAACCTTACATTCTAACTTCTCAAAACAAGGATGGGTTTAGCCATTCTCTCTTTAAGGGAATTCCATTACTTCATGTAAATAAACCACACAATACGGCAAGGTTAATTTGGGAAGAAGAAATGGAAAAAAGAGCCACAGAAATAATTGTTGAGTATAAGATTGATGTTATTCATGCACAAAGTTCAGCTGCAAATAATTTGATAAAAAAGAGAATAAAAACCCCCTTAATTATCACATTTCACTGTGCTTTTTCTGATACTTTTCATTATAACTATTCCTGTCTTAAAAACACTCATTCTATAAGAGAGAAGGCAAATCAAGTTTGGGCATTAATAAAATCAATACATACGCATCTCGTTAAAGATGAAGAACCTTTTTTATTTTACAAAAATGTAAA
>JAESST010000372.1 GCA_016763995.1 Flavobacteriales bacterium
CTGCGCAAAGAACACTCTCAGGAATAGAGGTCGTAACTATTATTAGAAAGAATCAAATATTAGATTCTAAATCTACAAGGTTCAAAATATTTTGCTCTTTAGCTGCTTGAATTCTTAAATATTGATGATTTTCAGAATCAAATTCATTTAATGCGACAGAACCGGAATATTGTCCTATACAAATAGACTTCCCGAAATTAATACCCCGTCATTAATCCTTTGGGGAAAACATGATATGGTAATACCAACATCATTTGCGCAAGAAGCTCATAATAATTTGGGTTCTAGCATAAAAAAAATGGTACTTTTTGAACGTTCAGGACACTCTCCTATGTTTAGTGATGCAGATCGATTTGCCGAGGAAGTGATCCTATTTATAACTCAGATTAAGTAGTGAGACTAAAGTCCCAATACTCTAAAGATGTTCGATTTTAACTTAAGTTAAGGAAATTGTCAATGTAGAGATCTAATTTTATCACCGTAAAAATGACCCATTCTTACAAATTTCTATGATACTTACTTTATAGTTTTGTATTATCACTTACTTTAATAAACTTAGAATGGACAAAGAAGTGATTAATTAGAAGAACGAAGGGCTAAAAATCGAAGTTTTTAGTTTTTTCAAATTAACAAGAGTATAAAATTAAATAATATACAATGAAAAAAATTTATGCATTACTATTTATCAGTTTACTTTCAACCACAATTAATGCTCAATGGAACCAATTAGGAATTGACATTGACGGTGAAGCAGCGAATGACTTCTCAGGCTCTTCGGTAGACTTAAGTTCTGATAGTTTGACAATAGTAATTGGGGCGAGATCTAATACTGGAAATGGAATTAATGCAGGTCATGCTAGGGTATTTAAATCTATAGGAGGAACATGGATTCAACAAGGAGGGGACATTGATGGTGAGGCGGCTGGTGATCAATCTGGCGTTAGTGTAAGTATAAGTGCAGATGGTTCAACTGTGGCTATTGGAGCATTTGAAAACGATGGGAATGGGACATTTTCCGGTCACGTAAGGGTGTATAAGTTTATCAGTGGAGTTTGGACGCAACAAGGAAGTGATATTGACGGAGAAAATGCATTTGATTTCTCTGGGGAATCAGTTCAATTAAGTGCCGATGGTTTAACCATAGCAATCGGAGCAGATGGGAATGATGGGAATGGAGTTGATGCCGGACATGTGAGGGTATATCAATTTATAAGTGGAGCATGGACACAACTAGGAGGAGATATTGATGGTGAAGCATCAAATGATAACTCAGGTTTTTCAGTAAGCCTAAGCTCAGATAGTCTGGTTGTGGCTATTGGAGCTTTCGGAAATGATGGGAACGGAGTTAATGCAGGTCACGTAAGGGTCTATAAACTTGTTGGAGGAGTATGGACACAACAGGGAGGAGATATTGATGGTGAAGCAGCGAATGACTTCTCGGGCTTTTCTGTCAGCCTAAGTTCAGATGGTTTGACTGTGGCCATTGGAGCGCCCACAAACAGTGGAAGTGGATTTAGAGCAGGTCATGTAAGGATTTATAAGTTTAGTAGAGGAGTATGGACACAACAGGGAGGAGATATTGATGGTGAAGCAGCGAATGACTTCTCGGGCTATTCGGTTGATTTAAGTTCTGATGGCTTGACTGTGGCTATTGGAGCAACTGGAAACACCGGAAATGGACAGGATGCCGGCCATGCGAGGGTGTATAGTTTAATCGGAGGGGTATGGATACAACTAGGAAGTGATTTTGATAGCGAAGCAGCTAATGATTTTTCTGGTTTTTCGGTAAGCCTAAGTTCAAATGGTTTGACTTTAGCTATTGGAGCTCTTGAAAATGATGGAAATGGTCCCAATGCCGGTCATGCGAGGGTCTATTCAATGTCAAGTGTAGTAGGTATTTTAGAAGTCAACTCTTTATTTAAAGATGTATCTGTTTTCCCAAACCCTAACAAAGGAATCGTAAACATTAATTTAGGTAATTTAAATAAGGCTAGCGTTCGAGTATTTAGCATTTCAGGAAAATTAATTTATCAGAAAATGAACATCAGTGAATCAATATTTAAATTCGAACTAAAAGAAGCATCAGGAATCTATTTTATTGAAATCATCACACGAGAGCAATCACAACATTATCCTTTGATTATAGAGTAAAGTTTCTGAAAATGGTTCTGTCGCATTAATTCATTGTAAATCCAAAGAAACATATTTTTGGAGTAAAACCCTCTAGAGATGTTCAAGCACCATAGATATCCCGAAGCTATAATTTTACAAGTGGTCTATTTCAAACCTTCAGTCGCATAGCGGAGAGTAATTATGTATTCTGAGAATTACATTCCATTAATGCGACAGAATCAGAAACTGATAAAGTAATTTATTCTTAGATCAATTACTTTTTTTCTCAAATGAAATGGGTTGAAGTTCCTTGAATCATTTTGAAATCTAATGAAGAAGGGAAAAATAATCTTACCAAAAGTAGTGCCTAATTTTTTTTTGCAAAAACAGGCTCAAACCCTTTGACTGTAAGCCGTTTGCGCTTATTTGGTACTCGAAATGGGAGTATTTTAGGTTTCAAATAATTTCATTTCATCTTTAAAATTCCCTTCATTGATAGTATCTGTAGAGTTTTTCGATTGAAATGAAATCAAATGAATTTTAATGAGATTTAATGAAATTCAACTGTTATTCGTACCCTTTATCAATTGAATTAAGCAACTAATTTTATTGGAAACTTATCTTCCCAATCTTCATTGTTAGAAAGGATTCTGACAAACGTCATAAAATTTGTGTGGACACAAATTTATAGAGAACACTTTCTTCACATTTTGAATTTTTTTTGTTAAAGGACAGAACCCCGAATTGTGATAGATCACATAAATTTATTGAGAAGTAAATACCTTATCTACAACCTCCACTTAATCCGTTCCATAAAACCTTCCTTGTAAACTCTACCGATTGGAATAACCGTCTTATTGTTCAAGTGCAGTTGACTTCCTGATAGTTTTTCAATTTTAGAAATATTGACAACGTAGGACTTATGAGTTCTTGCAAACTGATTTTTATCTAAATGCTCTTCCCAATAACGAAGTGATTCAGAAGATAAATACTTTTTATCGTGTAGAAAAAGTGCGGTGTAATCCGTATCTGATTTGATGTATAGAACATTCTCCAATTTTATTTTTATTAATTCATGTCCTGATTTAATAAATAACTCTTTTTGAGTTGGCTTTATATTCTTTTCTACAATGCTTTGCTCCTGTCTCTTTGCTTCAGTTGGAATTTTGCTAACTCCCTTTACAAAACGCTGAAAAGAGAATGGTTTTAACAAATAATCAATGACATTAAAGTCATAACTCTCTAAGGCATAATCGGCGAAAGCCGTAGTTAAGATAACCGGAGGAGGATTAGAAATAGTCTTTAAAAAATCCATTCCAGACATTTTAGGCAAGTGTATGTCAAGAAACAACAAATCAACAGAATTGGATCGCAAATACTCCAATGCAGAAATGGCATCTGTAAAGGTTGCTTTCAACTTTAAAGTACCAATATCCTCTATGTATTTTTTTAAAATACGTTGTGCAGGTGGTTGATCTTCTATAATTACACAGTTCATCATTTCTAATTGTTTTGATTCAATTGAAGAGACAAATAAACTGCATAAGTGCCATCATCATTCTTAATACTTAATTCATGCCCATTTGGATACAACAATTGTAAACGCTTCTTAACATTCTCTAAACCAATTCCGCTTGACAGATTATCTGTATTACTTTGTATTTCAAAGGTATTAGTGCAGTAAAATTCTAGCTGACCATTTTCACCTAAATCGAGTTTCACTGCAATATCAATATCTTTTGATTGGCTAGCATTACTGTGTTTAAAGGCATTTTCAACAAACACCATCAATAACAAAGGAGCAATTTTATAATCTTGCTCTCCATCTTTTGCAATGAAGTTTACTTTTCCTCTATCTTCAATTTGTAACTCGCTAATTTTTATAAAATTTTTAAGTTGTTCTACCTCTTTAGAAAGGGGTACATAAGCTGCTTTACAATCGTATAACATATACCTTAGTACAGCAGACAATTCTAAAATTATTTCAGGAGTTCTAGGTGAATTTTCAATGGCAAATGAATAGAGGTTATTCAAATTGTTGAACAAGAAGTGTGGATTGATTTGCGATTTTAAAAATTGCAACTCACTCTCTTTAACTACCTCTTGTAAACGATTTAGTTCTCGTTGTTTTCCAAAAGCATCCCATGCAAATTTAAAGCCTACTAAAATGGTAATTACAGGTAAAATATTCATTAAGTTGGAAAATACAACTTGAACCCTTTTACCTCTAGTATCGGGAAAGTAAATATGTTCCAATACCAATTCCTCTATCAACATGGCTGACAATATGGTTAAGAGAACAGTAAGGGCAAATTGTATGTATTTTTCTTGAAAGAGAAACTGATGTAAAAGGAAATAGTTAATAATAAGCGCAATGATAGAAAGGTGTAAGAAATACACAATCTCAAACTCCTCAATTTGCGGGTTTCTCCTGTCTATAGCATAAAACGAAAAAACAACCAAATGAAGGATTAGCTGAAAGCAAACTTCCTTGAATATGGCGTTTTTTGAAGTTGAGAATAATTTCATCTTACAAAATTAGTACTTCCAGTTTCTATTTAAAATTGCAATCGAACAACAACCATTTTTAACCTCTGAACGACATTTAAAAGAGTAAAAGTTCATTTTTTTACAGTTGAGGGATAAAAAAATGTTGTTCAAAGAATCTATTTGCTACTTCTTAGAAATCTTAATTATTTTGATTCATTATACATTAAATACGAGTCCCTATAATTACAAAATATAAAACATGAAAAAATCAATATTTTTAGTATTAATTTCAATCTTTTTATCTTATAATTCGTTTAGTCAAATCATTTTAAATGAAGACTTTATTGCCGGAACCTTACCAGTTGGATGGACCATAACATCAGTATCAAGTGATTCTTGGGAATTTGGTACAGTCGTAGATGGCGGCACAAACTCTTCAACCATTGCAGATGCATCCGGCAATGTTGGTGAATATGCAAATATTGACTTCTCTGATGATCCAGATACCACCTCATTGGTAACTCCCGCGTTAAGTATAGCAGGACTGACCAACCCTCGACTTACTTTTGAGTATTTCTCTCAATCAAACAATAGTGTTCATACTCCTTTAAACCGACTAATTTTAGATTATTGGAATGGAATTACATGGGTCAATATTACCGTTATAGATACACTTACGACGGTAGGCTGGACCTTTTACGATTTCAATATTAGCATCTTAACCTATGGCGTAACCTCAGATAGCGTTCAATTTAGGTTTTCTGCTCAAGAAGGAGGGGCCGCAATTGGCGGTACAGGAACTGCTACTTATAACCAGGATTTAGCTCTGGACCAAGTTATAATCGAACAAACGCCAACATGTCCAAAACCTATTTCTTTAGCCAGCTCTAACTTAACATTTTCAACAATAGATGTTAGCTGGACAGAAAAAGCTACTGCTACAGAATGGTATTTAGAATGGGATACAGCTGGGTTTACACCTGGAACTGGCAGAAACACAAGCGTTGTAACTACAACAAGTGTTTTTACTATTACAGGTTTAAATCAACTCACTAGTTATGACTGGAATGTAAAATCTACTTGCGCTCTGGGTGATTCAAGTCTTTGGGTTAGTGGTGTAACATTTTCCACTCCTGCATCTTGTTTAGCTCCTGTAGCTAATGCTGGAGTTATTGCAACAAGCACTTCAATTGAAGTTTCTTGGGTTGAAAGAGCAACAGCAACTTCTTGGAGAGTAGAGTGGGACACTTTGGGATATTCCTCAGGAACTGCTAGAAATACAATGGTTGTAATAGACACTTTTGCTATCCTAACAGGGTTAACAGCTCCAAACAGTTATGACTGGATGGTTCAGGCATTGTGTTCCGCAACAGATTCTAGTGTTTTGGAACAAGGAAATGCCTTCGCTTATGCTGGTGCCCCTTTAACAGGAATTTATACAGTAGACTCCCTTCTTCCAACAGGTGGAACTAATTTCCAAAGCTTCGCTGATTTAGAATTTGCTTTAAACAACTCAGGGGTTTCGGGTCCGGTTACGGTTAATGTAATGCCTGATACTTATAATGAAGATTTTGCATTGTCTGTAATTCCGGGAGCAAGTGCTACCAACACCATTATTATCGATGGTGGTGCTGCAACAACTACAACTATTGCACATGATAAGTCAGTGAGAACTGCCACAATTGTGCTCTTTGGATCTAGCTATATTACAATAAAAAATCTTCCAATTATTACTGCTAGTGGAACTACCACCACTGACAAATGGGGCGTTTTAATAAGAGGCAACAGCCAACATGTCACAATTGATTCCTGTATTATTTTGCTACCTGTGGCTACAACATCAGACGTTGCAGGAATTCTTATTAGTGGTGGGGGCAATAATGATGATGTTAACGGTCAAAACGCTCACTATGTAACCATCTCAAATAACACTATTAGAGGTGGTGAAAGAGGATTGTCAATTAGAGGGAGTACTGTTGCTGCTGCAAGAAATACAAATCTAATTGTAAGAAACAATACCATTACCCAGGCAGATGTTTATGGAATACGGATTGATGGTTATGACTCAGTTTTAGTCGAAAACAACATTATTGATAGTTTAAATAACGTTGGAAGTGATGCTATTTATCTTTCTGAAAGTGAGAATTTTAATATTGTTGGAAATTATGGGAACGGCCGAGATAATGGGCTTGATGCTGATGATCTAAACTTTGATAATTCCGTGAGTAAAAATTCAACCATCATTAACAATATGTTTATCGGAGGTGATGATGGTATTTTCTTAGATGATGTCGAAGAGATTAACATCTTCCATAACTCTTCGTCAGCTGAAGACCGAGGCATTTCTTTTAATGATCATGCTAACTTAGATATCCGAAACAATATTTTTGCAAGTAACTCTGATAATGCCATTTTTATTGATGATGCTATTGGAACACTGACATTAGATAATAATATTTACTATAGTTTAGGAACTGCCGTTGCCAACGTTAATGGCACGGCTTATAATGATTTAGTCGCTTTTGTGGCAGGAGAACCAACATTAAACGCTAATTCTTTAGAAGGGGATCCTGTTTTTGTTAATTCATTATCAGATCTTCATGCTGCAGGTATTTTAGCAAATAATGTAGGAGACAATAATGTTGGAGTTAATGTAGATATTGATGGAGATACACGACCTATAGCTCCATCAACAATTGTTGATATAGGAGCTGATGAATTTTTTCCGCCTTTATGTCCTCCTCCAACCAGTCTTTCTTCAATTGCTGTTGGAGGTGATACAGCAACCATAAATTGGAACCCTGTCAGTACAACTACACTTTCACAATACTCAGTAGTACCACTAGGTAATGCTCCAGGTATTGGCAGTGCCATAGTTACAACTGCGATAAATGATAGTATGGCTGGCATAGGTAATTTAATGGCTTTAACCACATACGATTTCTATGTTAGAGAGGTTTGTGGTAGAGGTGATACTTCAATCTGGATTCAAGGTCCAAGCTTTACGACACTTTGCTCAATATTTTCAGCTCCTTTTATTGACGGATTTGAAAATCACCCAACCGCATCAGGTATAGTTGGACTTTCTGAATGTTGGAATGGAACAAGACAAAATACCTCAAATGACTGGAATATTGATGCCGGAGGCTCAACACCATCTTCAGGAACAGGCCCCGCAGGACCATATGCTGGCAGTAAATATTTGTTCTTTGAAGCGACAGGTGGCGCTGCAGGGGCTTCTGCAAGTTTTATTTCTCCTGTAATTGACATTTCTACTTTAACTAGCCCTTTGGTTGAGTTTTACTACTTTATGTTTGGTGATAACAGAGGAGGAATGGGTAATCTTTATGTAGAAATGATAGATGGCGGAGTTACTACTACTATAGATAGTATTATAGGTCAACAACAAACAAGTATGAGTGACCCATGGCTGAGAAGACAAATTCCACTACCTACTACTTCATCTACTGATATTCAAATTGTGCTTCGTGCAACAAGAGGTACATTAACTCAATGGGGAGATATTGCCATTGATGACTTTGTTATTATTGACGCTCCTTCGTGTATATCTCCTACGGGACCAATTAGTACAGTTATAAGATATGATAGTGCATTAGTAACTTGGACTGATTTAGTTGCAACTTCGTGGGAAGTAGAATGGGATTTAGCAGGGTTTACTCCTGGAACAGCAACTAATTCAATAGTTGTATCAAATGATTCTCTATTCATTACAGGCTTAATGTCATCAACTGCATACGAATGGAATATAAGATCAATTTGTGGAATGAATGACACTAGTAATTGGGCTGGAGGAAATTTTTCTACTCCAATATTAGGTCCATTAGGTCTTAATTGTGCAACGGGTAATCCTAGAATCATTTTCTCAGAAGAATTTGATAATAACATTGCAGGGTGGACCGGAAACATCGGTTCTGCAGGTGGAGATTGGGAAATTCCTAATGCTTCAGCATCTGCTAGTACTGGAGCAAATTCAGCACACAGTGGAAGTAATTTTATGAATTTCGAAGCGTCCTCAGCTCCGTCTACAGGAGGTGCGATAGTTTCTCCCGCTATAGACTTAACAACTGCTCAATCTGATGTAGAATTGTCCTTTTGGATACATGCTTACGGAGCAGCTATGGGAGATTTGACCATTGGTGTTGGATCATCTCCTACCGGACCATTTACGGCTGTTTTTTCTAATAGTGGGCAAATTCAGATTTCAGGTACAGATGCATGGCAAAATGCAGGGGTAAACTTAGCTAGCTATATTGGACAAGTTATTTACTTAGAGTTTAACATGACTAACACCAACGGAACTGCCGGTGATATGTCTATCGACCTAGTAGAAGTATCTACTTGCGTTTCATGTGCTGATCCTTCTAATCTTACTACGGTAAATACTTCTAACACAGTAACTGATTTAAGTTGGATAGAAAATGGTAGTGCTACTACCTGGCTTGTAGAATACGATACGACAGGTTTCACACCAGGAACAGGTACCTTAATTACTACTAGTGCTAACCCTTATACTTTAACAGGTTTAACTGCATTTGGAAATTATGATTTTTACGTAAGATCGTTATGTGCTGTTGGAGATACCAGTATTGTAGTAGGTCCTTTTAGTTTTACTGCAGGAACTCTTTTATCAGGAGTTTATACTGTTGACTCTTTGTTTCCAACCGGAGGCACAAATTTCGAAAGCTTTAAAGACTTAGAGTTTGTATTGAACAATATAGGTGTATCAGGAGCAGTAATTGTAAATGTTATGCCTAATACCTACAATGAAAACTTTACTTTAAATGCGATACCAGGAGCAAGCGCTACTAATACTATTACTATAGATGGTGGTGCTGCAACAACTACAACTATTGCGCACGACAAGTCGGTGAGTAATTTCACAATTGGACTTTTAGGTACTAGCTATGTAACGTTTAAAAACCTTTCGGTAATTACTGCAAGCGGAACTACTGCTACAGATAAGTGGGGATATTCTATAAGAAACAATAGCCAACACATTACAATTGATTCTTGTATTGTCTTATTACCAATTGCCTCCACTACAGATGTAGCCGGCATCCAAATTTCCGCACAGGGTGCTAATGATGACATTAATGGACAAAATGCTTTTAATATCATCATTTCAAATAACATCATTAGAGGTGGCGAAAGAGGAATAACTGTAAGAGGTAGTACTGTTGCTACGGCAAGAAATACAAACCTAATTGTAAGAAACAATACCATTACTCAGGCAGATGATTATGGAATACGTATCGATGGTTATGACTCAGTTTTAGTCGAAAACAACATTATTGATAGTTTAAACAATATTGGAAGTGATGCTATTTATCTTTCAGAAACTGAGAATTTTGATATTCTAGGTAATTTTGGAAATGGCCAAGACAATGGGTTCGATGTTGATGATTTGAATTTCGACAATCCTTCAAGAAGACAATCTACAATAATAAACAACATGTTTATTGGAGGTGACGACGGCATCTTTTTAGATGATATTGAAGATATTAACATCTTCCATAACTCTTCATCAGCTGAAGATCGAGGTATTTCTTTTAATGATCATGTGAACTTAGATATTCGAAACAACATTTTCGCAAGTAATTCCGATAACGCTATTTTTATTGATGACGCCATTGGTGTCTTAGTATTAGATTATAATGTTTATTACAGCTTAGGAACTGATGTTGCTCATGTAAACGGTGTACCGTATGCTGATTTACCTGCATTTGTGCTAGGTGAGCCTACACTCAATACTAATTCTATAGAAGGAGATCCTATTTTTATTAATCCACTTTCAGATCTTCATGTTGCAGGCCCAATTGCCGATAATGTGGGTGATAACTCAGTTGGGGTGATGATTGATATTGATGGTGATACAAGGCCTCTAACCCCATCAACTACAGTTGACATAGGTGCAGATGAATTTATTTCATCTACTAGTATCGAAAGTACTGGAATAATTAGTACCACATTCAGTATTCACCCGAACCCTACAACAGGTCAATTCGTAATTGAATCTTCAGGTCTTAACAATGCAGCAGCTACTGTTACAGTACTAGACATTAACGGTAGAGTAATTAAAAGAGAGTTGATTAGTAATTCCAATAGTTCATTCTCTATATCAATTAATTTAAATGATAGCGCTAATGGCGTTTACTTCATAACTATTCAAGATGGAGAAAACCTAAGCCATCAAAAATTGATTGTTAAATAATCAAAAGTTTATTTTAATTAAAAGGCTCCTATGTTAATACATCGGAGCCTTTTTTGTTTTCTTTTCTAATAGAAATTAATCAGAATCTGATATCAAGGTTCTGTCGCATTAAATGAATTTGATTCTGAAAATCATCAATATTTA
>JAESST010000373.1 GCA_016763995.1 Flavobacteriales bacterium
AATCTGTTGAAGCAACAGGTGGAAGCGATTGGCAAAAGTATATGCATCCAAAATATCAAAAAAGAATTTTCTTCCCAGATTTATGGTCAGAAAAAGAATTGGAGAATTGGGGCATTGACAATTTAGAAGCACATGAAATACTCACTCACATAAATTAAAAAGATTAACATGGTGAATCATTTAGCTTATAAAGAATTAGGATATCATATTATTTCTGAATTCTATTCTCAAGAGAAATCTTCCATGATTATTGAAGAAATTAACAGACTCCACACTAAATATAAAGATCGTTTATGGAAAGATAGTGTTGATTCTGATAATAGGCTTTTCGGTGCAAATAAAGAATCGGATTTAATTTCAAAATTTTATACAGATACTTTTATTAATAAGCTAACTTCTTATTTTGAAATGACTCCAAAATTTCATGGATTCACAATGGCCGCGAATATGATATATAAGGCTCCCAATCCAGGCTCGGGAGGCGGATGGCATAGAGACAGAGCTGATCAACGACAATTAAAAGTACTCCTCTATTTAACTGATGTAGACGAAAAAAATGGCCCTTTCCAATATTTTGAAGGGAGCCATTCGCCAACTTCTATTCTACAATCTGTGCTTTTGCAAGGATTTCAATACAATCAGAATAGATATAAAGATGAGGAGATTGAGAGGTTAGATCAAACTTATATGAGAACTGCAATTGGCAAAGCAGGAACTCTATTGTTAGCAGATGTTAGAGGAATCCATAGGGGGATGCCAATGCTCAAAGGGAAAAGGACTATCTTAATGAATTATACTTGGCCACACTCTATTCCTAGACACATTAAAAAATTAATGATTTAGTTCCTAACTTGTTATTTTAATCACAAATTACGATTGACTTATTATGCTACAGGCACTTTCACATTTAAATTCTGAATTAGTTGAGGAAATCGAAACTAATTCGAAAACCCAAGAAATTGAAAAGGATACCGAAATATTAAGAGAGGGACAGTATGTAAAAGTGATTCCCATTGTGTTAAATGGACTAATCAAGGTTTTTACACGACATGGAGATAAGGAGTTACTTTTATACTACATCAAACCCAATGAAAGTTGTATCATGTCGTTTTCTGCTAGTTTAAAAAATGAGCCGAGCAAAGTATTTGCCATTACAGAAGAGAATACCACTGCTCTGCTTCTTCCTGCCGATCAAGTTTCTAAATGGATTAAACAATTCCCAGATATCAATACGCTATTTTTTCAGCAATACAACCTAAGATACGGTGAATTACTAGATACAATACACCATGTTCTATTTGATAAAATGGACAAACGTTTGTATGATTATTTAAAAGAAAAGGTTAAGCTAACTGGAAAGAATCCACTTAAAATATCACATCGTCAAATTGCCAATGAATTGGGAACCGCTAGAGAGGTAATTAGTAGGGTAATGAAAAAACTGGAAACAGAAGAAAAATTAAAACAACACATGCATAGCATAGAATTATTGTAAGTGGTGACCATAGTCACTGCACAAAAAAGAACCATTGTTTAATTTTGATTCACAATTATTAAACGATTGAATTATGAAAAAAAATATGGGATCTGCAGATAAAATTATTAGATTAATAATTGCTGCAATTATTTCGACACTTTACTTTACAGAAGTAATAACTGGAACTTTTGGCATTGTACTATTGGTACTTTCTGCTATATTTGTTCTTACAAGCTTAATCAACTTTTGCCCTTTGTACGCTCCTTTCGGGCTAAGTACTTGTGCTGTAAAAAAGAAAAAATAATTAATTGCTAAGATTGTCTGGGAAGTTACTCAAGTCATTGCAAGGAACGAAGCAATCTATAGGCAATGTCTTTCTTAAAATTCCTCATTTTAAACAGGAGTAAAGTTTACACTCGTTATATTTTCAAGAGTAATATTTACCCTTGTTACAATCGAGATTAGTGAAAAGCCCCTCCCTAAATGTCAAACATTTTACCCTCATTCTCTCCTTCCATTTCCTTCGCCATCTGAAAAAGGTCTTTATCCTTAAATTCTTTCATCATTTTGTTCTTAAATGATGTAACTAAAAAATGTACGGAACAAGGGTTCTCATTGCTACAATCTGGCAAGCCTAAAAAACATTGGCTAAACTTCTCTACTCCGTCAATACAGCCAATTATATCCCAAACGGTTTTTCTACCATTGAATTCACTTAAATAAAAGCCTCCATGAGGTCCTTTTGTTGAAGATACGATGTTGTTTTTGGTGAGCTGCTGAAGCAGTTTTGCTAAAAAGGCTAAGGGAACGTCTAATTCTTCAGCAATTTTCTTCACACCAACCTTATTCTCTTCGCTACTATTTGTTGCAAGGTATAAGGTTGATCGAATAGCATATTTTGCTGCATTTGTTAACATAAAATCTAACTAATATGGTTAAAAATCCTTCTTTTTTGCTTTTGCTACAATTCGAAGAACAGGCACTATAACCCAAATGCAAAGTACTCCTATTGACAAGAATAATCCAACGTTTGTCCCAAAAAATTGTTTGAATACGGCTCCTGTATAGCCCAATAATGCAGAGATGTCCAATTTTAACAAAATCAAGGTTCTTGAAAGGTCAACTGGGTTAAGCATAGTGCCAATAAGAGATAATTTATCTAAAGGGTAATCTTCGAACATGACTAAAGACAATAGAAAAAGTCCGTCGTAAATAACTGCCAAGAATAACCACATCATAACAGCATAACCAAATCCTTTGATTTTATTTTCGTTAGATAATGAAATATTAAAGGCAATGGCAGTAAAAATAAAAGTTAGAAAAACGCCTGTAAGCAACAGCAAAGAAAAATCCCAAATGGCATCTGATTCAAAAAGTCCATACAATAGGAATGGGATTCCGATTCCCAATAACAAACTCAGGGATAAAGAAACAGCAACTCCAAAATACTGGCCTAAAAAAATAGAGCTACGCTTTATGGGTTGTGCCAATAGAAGCTCTGTAAACTCTTTAGAATTGTAGTAATACATTACTCCAAATATGGTTCCAATCAAAGGCACCAATACAATAATTACATTCATTAAAGTTATTACCGCCTTTGACAAATCGTGATTTAAAAACAACAGCACAGAGGCCAAAGCAAGATAAAACAAGAAATAGACATAACTCCATCTGCTTCTTACCAAATCGAAAAAACTATATTTTAATATTTTAAACATCTTTACGTATTAAAATTTGTGCAATTGCTTTTTCAAAATTCTCTTCCTTCGTCTTTTCTTTCAATTCACTTATAGTTCCCTTAAAGTGAATATTACCTTCTAATAAGAAAACAATTTCGTCAGATACTTCTTCTACAAAACTCATAATATGAGACGTAATTAAAATTGTTTTTCCTTTTGCTTTTTCCTTCTGAATCAGTTCTTTTAAATGAATTAATGAAACTGGATCCAAGCCGGTAGTTGGTTCATCTAATATTAAAATCGGACTATCAAACATAAAAGCAAGTATGATGTTTACTTTTTGCTTAGTCCCTCCCGAAAGGTTTCCAATCTTTTTATCGAGAAAAGATTCTACGGCAAACAATTCGATTAACTCTTGATCTCGATTAGAGCTTGCCCCTCTTAAATCTTTAATCATATGAATTAGCTCCTGAACTTTTAGGTTGCTTGGAAAGTTTGCTATCTGAGGCAGATAGTCAATTTTCTCTCTGTAAGTCCAATCGCCTTTGTTGTTACTTCCCAATACATTAATTTCTCCCATATTAGGCAACACCATTCCAAGAATACTCTTAATCAAGGTGGTTTTACCTGAGCCATTAGGGCCCAAAATTGCATAAATGCCTTTGTCTCTAATATTGAGGTTAACCCCTGATAGTACTCTGTTTTTTTGAAATCTCTTGTGTAAATTTTCTATCCGAATCATCTAATTCTTTTCATTAAAGGATGTAAATCTTGTAATTCGTCAGGTGTAAATACCGGCGATACTTTTTCAGAAAAATCAATAATATCAATAAACAAACTTCTCATCAATACAATCGTTTCTGGTGTTCTATTCACGATGTAAGAAAATAGTTTCACAGGTCGAAATGGAACATCTCCAATTCCATCTTTGTCTAAATCATAGCCTGCATATTTGCTCCAATAATTTGAATCAAATACATTATCGTTTAGTTTACTGTTGTATGAAACATCAAAAGAGTTACTTAAAAACTGATTATTGATAAACTCATTGGTATAACATGCTCCTCTCACTTTGATTGCCCAGCCATTGCTTCTAAAGATATTGTCCTTATAAAGAATTCGATTCGAACCTTCAATGTTGATTCCAATGGTATTGGTTTCAAATGTGTTTCCAATTATTTTAGAATCGTTTATTTCTTTCAATAAGAGACCATAGGAAGCCGAACCCCAATTTTCTTGAAATATATTCTCATACATCTCTATTCTTTTAGAAAACATAACGGCTACTCCTGCCCCATTTTTCGCAAATGTATTTCCTCGATACACATCATCGTTAGAAAACATAAAATGAAGTCCATATCGAATGTTATTTAAGCTTTCATTGTTGGTAATTGTACAGAAATTCGAAAATTCCAAATAAATCCCATCTCGGACATGAGTCACTATATTTTGATCAACCTCAATATTTTTGCAGTACCATAAATGAATTCCATTTCCCGAGCTGTACTCTTCTACTGCTTCGCCAATTATTTTATTATGAAAAACCTTTCCATGACTCGATTTTTCGAGATAAATACCAAAGAATAGCTTTTCAAGTACTAGATTTTGAATTAAAAAATGTTTGCTTTTTACAACTCTAACAGCGGCATAATCGGAGGTATAACTCGTACCAACATTTATAATAAACAGTCCATCTAGCGTAACATGATCTGCAATAACAGTAATAATTTCGCCTTTTAATTCCCCATCAATAACAGGAAAGTTTTCTCCAATAATAGTAAGTGGTTTGTCTACCTTAATTCCATACTCTTTATACTTCCCTGATTTTACAACAATGGTATCAAAATCATGAGCTAAAAGGATTGCTTCTTTTATGCTTGAAATTTTACCATTTTCCCTTACTTCAATCTTTTTTGAATAAGCAGATAAGGACAATAAAACCAAGCTTACTATTAGGAAGAGTTGTTTCATTAAACAGTATAATTATCTAATGATTAAAAACTTAGAATTCTCTACAGCCTTTACCCAATGTTCTTCTTCTTTTGGGAAACAAAAAACTTGATGTTTCTTCAGTTCAAATTCCTGATTGTTAATGTGGAAAACAATGTTGCCTTCTAGAAGTATAAGGCTTGCATCTCTTGGAGAGCTATGTTTTGGAAAAAGAGCCGCTTTTTCTAGAGAGATCGTAAGTATTTCTTTGGCATTTACATCCAACAATTTTCCGGCTTTAAGTCCTTTAAATTCAGTTATATTTATGCTATCTATTATTTTATACATGACTTTATTTATTTAAATGTTCTAGCAGTTCATCCCAATTGTAAAGAGTTCCTTCTTTTTCAAATTGAACATTAACTGCATCTTCTTGATTTTTAAACCCTGTTAAAAAGGCTCCCATTGGACTCGGAAGTTTTTCACTTCTCAGAAAAGTAGCCTGAGTTGCATCAACTAGAGTTCTAGGTTCTGTATATATGTTAGTTAGGTACAATTCAATTTCAGCTATATCAAAATCATTTCTAAAATTGACCATACATTCTGAAGCGTCAAATTTGTAAACTTTCCCCTTTCGGGTAACTATTTCTGCTGCATGTATTTTATCCACTATCGTCATTTGACAAAAACTACAGGCATCGTTGCCGTAATCAATTTCCTGCGGACCTATCTTGCAACTAGAAAGCATTTGAAATGTTCCTATAAGAATAAATATTTTTAACGCTTTCATTGTATTTAGATTTTAAAATAACTTTAGAGTGTTCTTTTTTCTTTTTTACCTAAAAAATAAGCTAGAAAAGAGGCTCCTATTCCCAAGCCCAATAAGTAGGCTCCTAATCTTGGATAAGAATGAGCTTTAAAATTCAAGATATCTTTAGATCCAAACATGGGTGGTTGAAAGCCCATTATTGTTCCATCTGAATTGGTGAATTTCATAATCGCCTTAGGATCTAGATTGTTTCCATAATCGTTCTCCCACAGATAAAAATCATACATTCCTGCAAGGCTCAGAACAATCATTAGTATAAACCAAGCTAAGAACCATCTATAATTTCCTTTCCACCCAATTAACAAACCAATGAATGAGGTAATCATAATACCTATTGGAAATATTTCAAATTCTGGAATTGCATCTGGAATGTACTTCATTCCTACATAGTGATTCATAATATTAATGTTCTTAATATCATGTGGATTTACATCTGAAAAATCATTAATATGAATATACATTCCCAAGGGAGTTGGGTACTGTGGAGCTTCTAATGTAATCTTCCACAATGGGAAAAAGAATAAAGACAATGGCAAAAGAGCTGCCATAATCATGATGATATTTGACTTTTTCATTCTAATTTGTTTTCAAGGTTTTTTTACTGAAATAAGGTAAAGAGGGTGAGA
>JAESST010000374.1 GCA_016763995.1 Flavobacteriales bacterium
AATAAGAAAGTTACCAGCTTCTCTATCGGCAATACCCACTTTGATTTCTTTCAAGTTAGTGCACGAGTTACACAATTTAAGGACGAGACAATTAATACCGAGCTGACGGAGAACAAAGCCTCCTATTATATTATGAGCTTAAACGCTGAAGGAAACATTTCTGATTTCGTTTCTTATGCAATAGAAGTGAATCAATCTAATGATAAACTCAAACCAGTTAATGGAATAAAGGATCAGGAAGGAAGGAATATGAGCTACTTTTTTAAATCCTATTTTACCCCAATCTCATTCCTAGATATAAAGCTTCAATTTGATCAGGTAGGATCAAATTATCAATCAGATGGGGTCTATTTCTTGAATCGTAATTCTCAAGCTTATACAGCGGGAATCAAACTAAGATTATTCAAAAACAAATTGCACATTAAGAATGACTTCAGTGTTATTCATAGAAATTTCGAACAAAAATCCTTAACCAATAAAACCCAAAAACAATTTTATGACATTGGGACACATTTTAAAAGAATTCCAAATATTCAAATTAGCTATGCTCCCATCTCAGTTGAAATTGCCAACAAATTAGATACCTCATTTAGTGGACTAGATGCCAATACAAATGTATTAATTGCACGCTTGTTTTACTTCAAAAAAGTAAAAAAGACCTTTATTACTACAGCCTTAGTATACAATGAAATTGAAAATGAATTAGCAGGTAATTTTTCTACTCAAAAAGGAATACAACACTTCATCAGTATTTCAAACGAAAAGAGCAATTTCTCTTTTACTTCCTCTTACGACAAAACCTTTGCTTCTGTGAGATTTATTTCTACAGGTCTTTCTCAAAAAATAACGGATAAGCTAAGCGCATCAATTCATCTAGCTAAGAATTTTAACGATCACTTTTATTCAGAAATTATTCGAGCTCAATTTTCTTATCAACTCTTCAAGCAATTTAATTTAGGTGCCGGAGCAATTTTTCTAGTCGAAAATCAAAATAAAACTGTTAACTCAGGCGGAAGTGTTTCTTTAAAAATTAAGTATTAACCTGAGTTCATTAATCATTATAATTCTCTCCCATAAGCTTAACTTTTTTAATAAGAAAATTAATTGTTTTTTCAGCGAAGAGTCAACGAAACAGACTTCATTCGGAATACTAACAAAGCTAAAACCTCATCTTATTGTATTTAACAGAATATGCAAAAATGTCTAACATTTAAATTGTCAGAAAATAGAAGTATCTCTTGAACAGTACATGAAAGAGTACAAAGCTAGAACGGTTGAATCTGATAACGTTTTTGAAAACATGACTAAGATTCCTGAAGTAACAGTTGGTTTCGTTATTTCCAGATAATATGGAATACTTTCCAAAATAAAATGTCGAGATGCAAAGGATATCATCTTTAGAACAAATAGTATCAAGGCATACTCAGAACTGCATCAATACTAAAGAATGACTCTTTAAAAGAACTTTCAACGTTTAGTTACACTCGATAACAAACTGCATTAATGTTCATTCCTGCTCCTACAGATGCCAATAGAATAACATCTCCTTTATTTAATTTATGTTCGCTTAATTCTCCTTTTAATACCCTATCTAATAATGTTGGTATAGTTGCAACAGAGCTGTTTCCCAATTCATGAACACTCATTGGCATGATTCCTTCTGGAATTTCTTTGATCTGATACAACCTATAAAATCGTTTAATCACTCCTTCATCCAGTTTTTCATTCGCTTGATGAATAAACACCTTCTTTACCTTTTCTATTGAAATATTTGCTTTATCTAAGCATTCTTTCATGGCTGAAGGAACGTGTGTTAATGCATATTCATATACTTTTCTCCCATTCATTTTAATGTAACGAATTCTAGGATCTGATTCAGGGAAATTTGATTTTCCTAAATGTAAATAATAAGCCTCATCAAGAGTGTGCGAACAAGAATTTGTCGATAATATGCCACTTTCGCCATCTTCATATTTCAATACACAGGCCCCTGCTCCATCGGCAAAAATCATACTATCTCTATCAAAAGGATCTACCACTCTCGACAATGTTTCGCCGCTTATTACAAGAGCGGTGCCCGCTGTACCTGCTTTAAAAAATGAATCGGCCTGAATTAAGCCTTGCACCCAACCTGGGCAACCAAACAACAAATCATACGCTACGCAATGTGGGTTTTTAATCCTCAATTGATGCTTAACTCTAGAAGCCAAGGCAGGCAAAACATCCGTTTGCATGGTATGTTTACGAACATCTCCGAAATTGTGGGCAAATATTATTTGGTCAATTGTTTCAGGATCAATTTTTGAATCTTCAATTGCACGTTTTGCAGCAATAAACCCAATATCAGAAGTATTAAATTCTTGTTTGGCGTATCGTCTTTCATAAATACCTGTAATCTCTTGAAACTTCTGAGTAATCTCTTCAGTTGGCTTATCTATTAATTCTTGCCCCTCAGTATAAAACCGTTGAGAACTGAAATTTTCATTGGACTGAACAATCTGAGGGATGTAACTTCCTGTTCCTATAATTACACTTTTCATACTCTAAAATTAATACAAGCTAAAATAGCTCATTTTGATTCAGCAATTAATCAACGCTTAAAAAATTATTATTCAAGCAATAATCTTTTCTTTTTCTAAATAACCTTGAATATTTTTATTCAAAAAAAGGAGATCTTACGCCCAGCCTTTTTTCTTCTCATTCATACATTTTATCCCGGAGGATTCAACGAATTAATAAAAATAGGATTCGAGTAATAGACTACTCCTGCTCTACCGTTGATAACAAAACACAGCTCAGTCTCCTGTCTTTTTATGATTTTTACACTCAATGAAAAAAGCATTACTCATTGTTGTAAAACTATACTTCCACACTTGGGCTCTTTCTTCCTGTGGAATCCTTGCCTTAGCTTTTCGTTCGGACATTAGCTTGGAAAGATCTTTCAAACTCTTGAAACAATTGCTTCAGCATACTGAATTTATCATTTCTCTCCACATTCTGTTTATCACCCTATACCTTCTCTTTTTAGTAATTCGATATTTTATCCGCTTGTATAAAAAATCAACTGGAACTATAGTGCTCAAGCAATTTTTAGTGCGCATATGCATCCCTATCCTAGTATTAGTTTCAACTTATAAAACAATAACATATAACAATAAGAACGAAGCTTACGATTACGAATGGGATAGCTCACTTGAGAATAAAGGAGAGAATGCAACAAACAAATACTCTTTTGATGGGATGCACAGAGGCATACATGTTTTTGGATGGAAAGAAGACAATGAGAAAGCAATTGATGAACTAGTTCGAAACAATATTGAATGGGTCGCAATCGTTCCTTTCTTTTATCAAAAGGATGAACAGAGCAATCAGATTTCTTTTGTAAACAGAGAATACCTATCGCAAGAAGATTCATTGTTTATGAATACAATAGAGCAACTTCATAACAGAGGTATTCACGTATTACTTAAACCTCATTTATGGCTCACGAACGGATGGCGAGCAAACATAAAATTTGATCCATCAGATGATGAAAACTCTTGGTTCAATTCCTATCAAAAAGGCATGATGCATTATGCACGATTAGCAGCGAAAAGCAAGGTTGAATTGCTCTGTTTAGGAACAGAATTAAAAAGTTCAGTTCAAGAGCAGCCGGAAGAATGGGAAAAATT
>JAESST010000375.1 GCA_016763995.1 Flavobacteriales bacterium
AGGTACAGTTAAGACCTTTTGGGCCATAGCACTATGCATCGAAAGTATTAAAAACAACGAGGGTAGTAGGTGTTTCATTATCATCTTATTTAAGGGTTAGCAATAGGTGTTTATTCAGAAAATGGATTAGCATTCTTCATCCAATAATTTGATACCAATTGTGCAAGGGAGAGCCATCTTTAATTTTGTCCACCTCTTTCCCAGCTAGCTTTTGCCACTCTAAATTGAATGATTTCGAAATAGTAGTAGCTTGATTCATCGCTATTTCATAGAAGTAAATGCTTGATTCATCGGAAAAAGAAGATTTCTTGGTCAATGCCTCAACAGTAAAACTTTGACTGGTGCTATCATAAAAGATAAGTGGGCTATCTTCCATCCATAAATTCTTTCCATTCGCATCTTGTACAGTCCAGGTAGCAAAGCTCATTGTATTAGTATAAGCTACATCAGGCACCCTATAATGATGATTAAAGCTTGGAAATGCTGCATTAGGGCCTACATATATGGATGCTTGTGTGCTTTGTAATATGCTGTTGTTTATAAAAAATAAAGCATAAGTGCTATCGGCGCCTATGGCTCCGCTAGCAACATAACCATTTTGAATAGGCACTATGCTCATGCCAGCTGTTGTAGCATGGTGGTTTAATAGCCGTGTTTTATAACGCAACCATCTAATCTCTCTTTCCGAAACGTCAATTGGTTCGCCAGCTATTTCAATTGAGTTAGCATCAGCTTGTAAAGACACTAATTTTCCTTCTATATTCTGATAATAAAGTTTTGTTTTTGGCTCGTTTTCAGGAATAACAAATAATTCTAAAGGAGCTTTAGGAATATGATTATTAATAGTATCGTTATAAGAATAATGGTCGGTACTATCCAGACCTTGACCATATTCAAAAACATAGTTGTTGTTGGATTGATTGTAGAGAACATATACTTTGTGACTAATAGGGTTATAGACTGGGGCACTAGCATCATAACCTCCAACATCTATTTGGCTAACAAAACCTTTGTAATTATTTTTAATCCCAAATAAGGTATACAACCATAAGCCATCTTCATGGATTAAATACATATAACTGTTATGTATAGAAGCTCCTCGAATAGGTTTCGTTCTGTTCCCATGATAAATTGTAGTATCAAAAATATTTGAGAAATTTTTATTGTTTTTTATGGCATACAACTCTTCATTACTACCATAAATGTAAAACTTGTCGGAGCCAACTTCGCGATAACTTAAGGGTTGAATGACCTTACCACTACAAACTGGAAAGCTTTTAGTGGCTCTTTGTTTTGCTTGGAGCGTTCTCATATCTGAAGAAATAAAATAGTTGCTACTAAAAGTGTGATCAAATACGGCAGTTGTTAAGTCATTTGGATGTGCATTAGAACTTGTTAAGGAGGAAAATCCCTGACTGCTTCTCCAATTTATGGATTGATTAATGGAGTCTCTCGTTCCATTTATGTAAACCGCAAAAAAAGATAAAGCAAGCCGATCGCTACCAAATGGTTCTAAATTTTGCAAAGATTGCCATGTATTTACTTTTTTGTTAGAAGAATTTATTGCAAAATTCTCATTAGCGACAGTAAGTACTTCTATCGTTTCATTGATTGATTCATTATTGGTACTAGGTATGGTACCGGGAACCACATACTTTTGATCATTGCTAGCATTGGTGATTCTAATTGCATAATTATTTGGCCAAGTAGGGTTGACAGCATTGGCTATTCTATCCAAATGCCAATTCCAAATCCCACTTGATGTTGTTCCTGACTCTAATGTAAGAGCGCCTCCACTATACTTAAATACTGAAGAATTAGCAGCAAGAGTAGTACCATCATAATCACCATCAGGATACCGAATCTCCCTGCCATATAGAACAAGATTACCCTTTTTTAATTCTGGGGTACTTTCGTGAAAGTGCCAAAAATTACCGGCCCCATTGGTTCCCCAAATTAAACTATCTGCTGGTTGTAAATCAAGTGAACTGTAATTGGCGTTGTTTAAATAATAATCTACACTATCTATTCTGCATTTAATTCCATAAGTTGCACCATAAACTGTAGGCGAAATAGCTCTTTCTATACTCCATAAATAACGATCTTGAAAATGAGGGAAAAACCCTTGTTTTTCTTCAAGTACTACAACCGCAGGAGATCTATTAGTATAAACTGTTAGCCAATAATTTCCAAAAGAAATCAAAGCTGTTTTTCCTCCATCACTGCTGAAAAATTCTACAGGAGTAGGCGTTAGATAGTCACCAACAGAATCATCCTTTACTGCTAAATAACCATTTGCTGGCGAGCCTGCAGCATCGAGAAAAAATGATTTCTTTACAAAAAATGGAGTAAATTCTGATCTCCAAAGAGTTCCTGGGCTTGCTGTATTAGAGGAGTCAGTTAAATTCAACCATTCGTAATTACCAGCATTGAGGTATTTATTGTTAGAAGCATTTTGAATGACAAAAGAAGATGGGGAGGTAGAGTTTGGTTGACAGTTCCATAAGGCTTTTTGATTCCACCATTCAGGTTGAGTGTCTAGTAGCAATATAGTATCTGCATTGGTGCTATCTTGCACTAACCAACGTCCTCCTATGGAAATCATATTGCTTACTGTATTAGGTGAACTGTAAAATTTTACTAGCATAGGCACATTTGTGAAAGCTACAGCGTCATCTTGAATGTTTAAATAGGTAGAGGTATGAGTAGGTCCAATATAGTAGGATACAGTTTTATATCCTTGCGCCATAGCACCATGCATCGTAAGTATTAAAAACAAGGGGAGTAATAATTTCTTCATAATGGATTTGTTTTAAATAACTAATTAGTGTCGTTTAGTATAAGCGGGTTGTAAATCTTCTAATTTTTTCATGAAGGAATATTATTCTTATTTGTTTCATTTTCATGAATTCCATAGTTTAATTCTTCTTCTGTTGTTAAAACTGTATCTAATATATTGAAGGCACTTGTAAAAATTGATACACCGAGATATTCATACCTGCTGGGTCTTGAACAGAAGTTATTTGCAATGCCACTACAAATGCCACCCAATGAAGAAAAGATTGAAGCAACGATATGATCATCAAGGCGATTTTCTAAAGTCATGCCGAAATGA
>JAESST010000376.1 GCA_016763995.1 Flavobacteriales bacterium
ACGGAACCTATTCCGCGTATATCAAGCCTAACTGATGAATAAAATTTAAGAGCATTACCACCAGTTGTTGTTTCAGGATTTCCAAACATCACTCCAATTTTTTCTCTTAATTGGTTAATGAAAATACAAGTACAACCAGTTTTACTAATTGTTCCTGTTAATTTTCTTAGTGCTTGTGACATTAATCTTGCCTGAAGCCCCATTCTGGAGTCTCCCATCTCTCCCTCAATCTCTGCTTTTGGAGTAAGAGCAGCTACTGAATCGATCACGATTAAATCAATAGCTCCTGAGCGGATTAAGTTATCGGCAATTTCCAAAGCTTGCTCGCCATTGTCAGGCTGCGAGATGTATAAGTTTTCAGTATCTACCCCTAAACTTTCTGCATAGAATTGATCAAAAGCATGTTCTGCATCAATAAAAGCAGCAATTCCGCCTTGCTTTTGTACTTCTGCAATAGCATGAATAGTCAAGGTGGTTTTACCGGAAGATTCAGGTCCATAAATCTCTACGACTCTTCCTCTTGGATATCCGCCTATTCCTAAAGCTAAGTCTAAAGCTATTGAACCTGAAGGAATCGCTTCAATATTTTCAACAGGTTTATCGCCCAATTTCATGATTGAGCCTTTGCCATAAGTTTTTTCTAACTTATCTATGGTAAGTTGTAAGGCCTTTATCTTCTCCTTGTTTATTGCTTCTTTTTTGTTTTCAGCCATGATTTGATGTTTAGTCTTTTAATATTTGAGCACTGTGCTCTTTTGTTTTTATTTTTTCTATAATGTCTTCAATATTTCCTTCTTCATCGATTACAAAGGTGGTACGGTGAATTCCTTCGTATTCTTTACCCATAAATTTTTTAGGTCCCCAAACACCGTAATCATTGATTATTTTTTTGTTTGTATCCGCTAATAGTGTAAATGGAAGCTCGTATTTCGCAATGAATTTTAGGTGTTTTGCTTCATTATCAGCACTCACACCAATTACTTCATATCCTCTTTTTTGTAACTCGGTGTAATTATCTTTTAAATTACAAGCCTGATTGGTACATCCTGGTGTATCATCTTTTGGATAGAAATAGAGTACGACTTTAGTTCCTTTTAAATGAGAAAGCTTGAATTGCTTTCCGTTTTCATCTAAGGCATCAATAGCAGGAGCTTGCTCTCCTATGTTCAATTTTTTCATGTTGACGGAATTATTGTCGTTATATTGCCAAGCAAAATAACAATTTTTTGAGATTAATTGAATTTTTATAGAAAAAGATTGTAATTAATTCTGTTTAAAGTTTAATTCGAGCTTCGAAATTCAGCCATTATATTTGTATCCGTATGAAAAAAGCAGAAAAAGTATCATTTGTTATTAACAGCTTGGAGAAGTTCTATTCGGAAGTTCCAGTACCTCTGGATCATAAAGATCCATATACCTTACTAGTTGCAGTATTATTATCAGCACAGTGTACTGATATACGTGTAAATAAGGTGACTCCTGATCTGTTTGAATTGGCAGATAATCCAGCTCAGATGATGATGCAGGAAGTGGAAGACATTAAGGCCATAATTAGACCATGCGGCTTATCCCCTCAAAAGTCAAAAGCTATACATCGTTTATCTGAAATCATTATGGAAAATCATAATGGAGAAGTTCCTGATAATTTCGAAGATTTGGAGAATTTGCCTGGAGTAGGACATAAGACAGCTTCAGTAGTGATGTCTCAAGCATTTGGATATCCTGCATTTCCTATAGATACGCATATTCAACGATTAATATATCGTTGGGGTCTTTCTAATGGGAAGAATGTTACTCAAACGGAAAAGGATTGTAAGAGGTTGTTTCCTGAAGAATTGTGGAATAAGTTACATCTTCAGATCATTTTTTTTGGCAGAGAATACTGTAAAGCAAGACCTCATAATCCCAATGAATGTCCTATTTGTTCTAAAATTGGACGAGCAACTTTATTTAATTAAAAAACTCCGAACAAATTGCTACATTCGGAGTTTCTAAAATTTTTAAGGGTTTAGTTTAATAGGTTTTCAATGAAACCTACATTTTCAGACTTTCTTACGCTTAATGCTTTAGAATAAGCGAGAATGTTGTTTACAGAAGTTTTACTAGGCATAACATTTTCCTTTTTTGTTGATTTTCGGAATGTAGTAGTTCGCTTAGGGTTTTTTCATTTTCAGTAAGGTTTTGGAAATCAGAATGAGTAAAATTTATCATACGCAGTTTTTAGATTAGTTTGATATAGAAACGAGTCGGCTTTTAATTTATTGTTTGAGACGTTAAAGTATAAAAAAAAGCCCTAGCTCCAAAATGGAAGTAGGGCTTTTAACTGTTTATGGGTGTTTTTTTTAGTTGACGTAAGTTAATTTCTTCTTATCCACCATTTTTCTTAGATTAATAAGAGCATATCGCATTCTTCCTAAAGCAGTATTAATACTAACATTGGTGCGTTCTGCAATTTCTTTAAAACTCATATCAAAGTACATGCGCATCATTAAAACCTCTTTCTGATCCTGAGGTAGTTTATGAACTAGCTTTTTAACATCAGATAAGATTTGATCTTTTATTGTTTCTTCCTCAATGGTTCTTGTTTGATCAGGAATGATCTCGAAGATATCGAAGTCAGGCCCACCATTTGTTGTTGGAAATTTCTTTTGTCTTCTAAAGTGATCAATAATCAAGTTATGAGCAATTCTATTGATCCATGGAAGAAATTTACCTTCTTCGTTGTATCCTCCTTTTTTCAAGGTTCTAATGGCCTTCACAAAGGTCTCTTGAAAAATATCATTGGCTAGTGTTTCATCTCTTATGGTAAACATAATGTAAGAGAAAACTCTGTCTTTATGACGTTTTAATAATAGTTCGAAGGCAGACTCTTTACCATCTAGGTATTGTCTGATTAGCGTTTGATCACTTAGAAATGTAGGTTCCATAAACATATACAGTTTTAGCTTAATAAGAAAAGCGAGTTAAAAAAAGTAATGTTTTAGGCTATAGGCGTTCTTGTTTGTTATCTAGAATACGAACTAAAACGAATCTTAGTTGGTCTTATTGTGTAAATAAATATTATTTTTCCAAAAATACCGAAAATGGAAGGTTAAATTTGTATTCCATTTGTTAAAAAAATAATAAACATGCCAACAGTTGTTGAAGAGTTAGATCCTAGAAAATACATTATTATTAAAGGTGCGAGGGTTCATAACCTAAAGAATATAGATGTTGCCATTCCTCGAAATAAGCTAGTTGTGATCACTGGCCTTTCAGGTTCTGGAAAATCTTCCTTGGCATTTAGTACGCTTTATGCAGAAGGGCAGCGCAGGTATGTAGAGAGTTTATCTTCTTATGCTAGACAGTTTCTAGGAAAGGTAGAAAAGCCGGATGTTGACTATATAAAGGGAGTTGCACCTGCAATTGCTATTGAACAAAAAGTAAATACAACAAATTCAAGATCGACGGTAGGAACTACTACTGAGATTTATGATTATTTGAAGTTATTATTTGCCCGGATTGGGAAAACAATTTCTCCCGAAACAGGAAAAGAAGTCAAGAGAGATAAGTTGGAAGATATTGTAAGTCATGTCTTAAAGATTCCAGTAGGGGCGAGGATATATTTAATTGCTCCTATAGACTTAAGAGCAATAAAGACATCAGAGAATAAAGTTCAGTTGCTTATTCAACAAGGATTTAGTAGAGCTTTACTCGATGCTAAGGTTATTCGCTTAGAAGATTTAGTGAAAGAAGA
>JAESST010000377.1 GCA_016763995.1 Flavobacteriales bacterium
AGTTTTGGTCATTCTATGCTGAACTTCGGTTACAATGCCCGCCATTCTCATTTCTCCTCTTTGAGAAGCGAGTTCTAAATTCTGTAAATCTTTAATTTTTGCATTACAAAACTGATTTATTTCGAACTTGAAATCATCTAAAGGATGCCCTGAAAGATAAATTCCAATGACTTCCTTTTCCTTACTCAGCTTTTCCATGGTTCCCCATTCTTGGCATTTAGGAATATCAGGTTCTGGAATTTCTACATCCGATTCCCCTCCAAATAATGAAGCTTGGGCAGAATTCTCTTGTTCTTGATAATTACTACCATATTTTACTGCTCTCTCTATAAAAGGAGCTGATCCATCTACAGAATGAAAATATTGAGCTCGATGAATTCCTTCAAAAGAATCGAATCCCCCTGCTAATGCTAAACTTTCAAATGCTTTTTTATTAGCTGAACGTAAGTTAACTCGCTTTGTAGCATCAAATATTGACTCATAGTTCCCATTCTCCTTTCGCTCATTTACAATTGCTTCTACAGCGCCTGCTCCTACTCCCTTTAAGGCTCCAATTCCAAATCGAATTTCTTTGTTCTTATTTACGGCAAACTTATAAGTACTTTCATTGATATCTGGGCCTAATACCTTGGTTCCCATTCTACGACATTCCTCCATAAAGAAAGTAATTTTCTTAATGTCGTTCATGTTATTCGTCATTACCGCAGCCATATACTCCGCTGGGTAATTCGCTTTTAAATAACCCGTTTGAAATGCCACAACAGAATAAGCGGCAGAGTGAGAGCGGTTGAATCCGTACTCGGCAAACTTTAGCATGATATCAAATACATATTCCGACTTCTTCTTCTCTACTCCATGTATTTTCGCAGCCCCTTCAACAAATTTGACCTTCTGCTCCTGCATCACGTCCATTTTTTTCTTTCCCATGGCACGTCTCAAAATATCCGCTTCTCCTAAAGAGTAACCTGCCATAATTTGAGCTGCCTGCATAATTTGCTCCTGATACACCATAATACCATTGGTATTCTTCAGTAAATCAGTTAATAAATCATGTGGATATTCGACTTCTACATCTCCTCTTTTTCGAGCAATAAACAAGTCGATGAACTGCATTGGACCTGGGCGATATAAGGCGTTCATTGCAATTAAATCCTCTATGTCTGTCGGTTTTAAATTCTTTAGGTGCTTCTGCATTCCTGCCGACTCAAACTGAAAGGTACCGTTCGTTTCTCCTTTTTGGTACAATTCATAGGTCTTTGGATCATCCAAGGGAATTTCATCTGGATCGATCTCAATTCCGTAATTCTCCTTCACCAAAGCAATGGCATCTTTAATGATGGTCAAAGTTTTTAATCCTAAAAAGTCCATTTTTAGAAGACCGGCATCTTCTACAACCTTGTTATCAAATTGTGTGAGTAATAAATCAGAATCTCTCGAAGTACAAACCGGAACGTAATTGGTAATGTCATCTGGAGAAATGATAATTCCACAAGCATGAACTCCTGTATTCCTGACTGAACCTTCTAATGTTTTTGCGTAATTCAGTGTTTGCCCTATAACATCATCTACATCAATTAAACGCCTTAGTTCTTGAGCTTGAATAAATTCTTCTGCATTCAATTTTTGCTTTAACTCCTTCTCTTCTAAGCCAAAAATCTTTTTCAAGGAAGTATTCGGGACCATTTTAGCCACCTTATCTACTTCAGAAAGTGGAACATCCAATACCCGACCAACGTCTCGTATAGATGATTTAGCCGCCATAGAACCGTAGGTAATAATTTGAGCCACCTGATTTTTTCCATATTTCTCAACAACGTAGTCAATGATTTTTGAACGCCCTTCATCGTCAAAATCAATATCAATATCGGGCATGGACACCCGTTCAGGATTCAAGAATCGCTCAAAGAGCAGGTTGTACTTAATCGGATCTATATTGGTAATACCAACACAATAAGCCACAGCAGAGCCTGCAGCAGACCCTCTTCCTGGGCCAACAGATACCCCAATTTCTCTAGCAACCGTTGTAAAATCTTGCACAATTAAGAAATAGCCTGGGAATCCCATGTTGGCAATAATCTTCAACTCAAAATCGAGGCGTTCAACTGTTTCTGCATTTAATTCACCCCAACGTTTGTGTGCCCCTTCATAGGTTAAATGCCGTAAATAATCATCTTGCGTCTTAAAACCTCCAGGCAATGTATAATTCGGTAATAAAATATCTCGCTCTAATTTCGGCGGCGTTATCTTATCTACAATCAAATTAGTGTTATCCAAGGCATGAGGCACATCTTTAAAGAGCTCCCCCATTTCAGCTTGGGTTTTAAAGTAGAAATTCGAGTTTGGAAATCCAAAACGATAGCCCTTTCCATATCCTTTAGGCGTACTCATCTTTTCGCCTGTATTCACACAAAGCAAAATATCATGGGCGGTCCAATCTTCTTCTTCTACATAATGTGAATCATTGGTCGCAATCAATGGAACATTATACTTTTTAGACCATTTGATTAAAATCTGGTTGACATCTTCCTGAGACTTTCCTGTACCGTCAATTTCTCCAATTCCGTGGCGCTGTAATTCAATATAATAATCGTCTCCAAATAATTCATGCCATTCAACAAAGGTTTTCTCCGCATCTTCTTCACTTTTGAATAGGATGGCTTGTTGAATAACAGAAGCAATACAACAAGTAGTCGCGATCAGCCCTTCTTTGTATTGCTTTAAAAGTTCCATATCTATTCTCGGATACTTGGAATATAAACCCTCCATATAGCCCAAAGAACAGAGCTTAGAAAGGTTATCATAGCCATGCTGATCTTTCGCTAACAACAGTTGATGATATCGTTTATCTCTTGTTCCTCCCTTAAACTCTTTTTGATGACGGTCTTCTACCAAATAGAATTCGCAGCCAACAATGGGCGTTACTCCAGCTTTTGCCGCTTCAGCAACAAACTGAAAGGCCCCAAACATGTTTCCATGGTCGGTTAAAGCAACTGCTCTCATGTTGTCTGCCTTTGCCTTTTTCATTAAAGAGGCAATTGGAGCTGCTCCATCTAATAGGGAGTATTGCGTATGTACGTGTAAATGAGAGAAACTCGCATAGAAGCTTTTTTTGGGGACTTTAATTGTAGTAAAATGATAGACTATTTACTTACACTGTTGATAAGTGATACTAACTTC
>JAESST010000378.1 GCA_016763995.1 Flavobacteriales bacterium
ACGTCGATAATATTGCTGCGTCACCTTTACCTTTTCACCAAAAGGTATAACAAGGCACTCAACTTGATTCGTCTCTACGCCATTCGTTTCACTCACTGCTTCGTTCCTCTCAAGTTAGCTATGTCGTTATGTGCATTCAACATACTTCATACACGTCTGTAACACATGGTCATAATCACCAGACATAGCATCGTCTGAAAATTCCTTAATAGTTTCTATTGGTACTTCCGCTTGTTTCATAGCGGTACGCACCCTCCCAATAACTGCAAAAGCATTACCGTCTTCACCACTTAATTGCACTTTAACTCCGTTACATATTGTTTCCATTTCCTACTCCCGCCGTGTCACATAACAAGGCAATTAACGCGGACTGTTGTTACGCCGCTGTTTTCGTTCTAAAAGGTCGGGTGTTAAGCCGGTTATTTTCAACGTTAGCCCCACTGACTAGCCATAGCATTTGCTATACCTTGGTAAGTGGTAGAGCGCAGTTTCCATCTGTCAGTCGATGGTGGTAAATAATGTAATCGTTGAATCTGGTTCTTTGGTAACAACATCATTTCATCCTTCACGTTTTCCGTTTCTGTTAATTTAGGCAATCCATCCAACCACAAGCAAGTTGCCTTCTGCTCTTTATGTCCAAACATCCAAGGCTGCACTACCTGGCTTTGCCTAACGTCGCCTATTAGCCGTTTAGCGTACTTGTGCATTATCGGATTCTCTATGCACTTTTTTGGTATGTCTGCATTTAGTAGTTTCTTAAAAAACTCTGCGCCATCAAATAACTGCAACCATCGTTTCGGGTCTTTGTGCAAATGAACAACACCCGCATTAGTTAAAAATGTACATGGAGGGTGAGCAACCATCAAATCAAACCCGTCATTAATAATGTCAAAAACGTCACCCTGGTAATGCTCACCTGGTTTATCTGTTGGCAGTAGGTCGCAACTAATAGCGTCATGTCCTAAATCACTAAAAGCTTGCCTAACCGTTCCACTATATTCACATGCAATTAATACTTTCATCTTCAATCCTAAATACAGCTAACAAGCGCATCAACGTGGATATTCCACTACGCTACGCTTCGTTACATACCAGTTATGCTGGTCGTTTTACACCTTATTTTAAATAAGTCACTGACCTTCGACACAGCTTAGGAGTGAGGCCGAGCAGGTTCGTCAGTGTGTTGCTGTTGGGCAACCCTTCCATCACTTAAACGGGTTATGAACTCCCCGCGCACATGGCATTGCCGAATGATGGTGCGGTGCGATGTGTTTTGCATTGTTATTGTGCGGTGAAGCTTGCGATTTCGATTTCGATTAATGTTTTGATGGGCAAGACGCCGTTATCGGTATATTTTGTTGCTAGTCGCGTGATGACGCGCCTACACGTATGGCGTAGGTCTAATTGATTGTTGATGTCGAAGTGGTAGTGTTTGGGTACAGGCACGCCCATGTACCAGAATTTGAAGGTTGGCTGGTATTCGTCGCCGGTTTGTTTGTATTGTATGCCCATATCTAAATGCGGTGCGATGGTGATAATTTTTCCGGGGATCATCCATTCGGTGTAGGGCATTGTTGGCGTAATGTAAGGCCGTGTTGTTTCTAGTTGTTGCAGTGGCATATGTAGTATGTTGGATGATTGCATTTTGTTTTTCTCCGTGTTGTTGCGTACTTTATACAGCTAAGAGTTGTATTTGTCAACAACTAAAAGTTGCATCATTAGTTTATCTTTTGGATGATGCAGCCGGAGGATTTAGATTTTGTAGGCGTTGGCGCGGTGTTGTTGTGTAACCGTGCTGTGTTTTACGGTAAACCAGTTTGTGTTTTTTATTAGTGCGCCATAGGCATTTTTGCCACGATAAGTGCAGCGTATTAACCAGCCTTTATTTTCGTTAAAAAACACATCGCTGCAATTGTCAAATTGTATGCTTGAGGGGTCATGCGCTGCGTGTTGTAGATGTTTTTCTATTTCTATGTAGCCGTTGGTCCAATGATCTTTTATTGGTTTTGCGCCATACAGTAGTTTTCTTGAAGCGATATTAATTTCTTCGGCGTTTACTTTGTTTTGGTAATAAGTGACTTTGTTTTTATATTTTATGTTGTTTGGTTTTAAGCTAATAAGTTGGTTGTAGAGTTTTAAGTTTTCGTGGTATTTTTTGGCGGGTAGGCTTTTTAGTTTGGTAAGGGTTATTTGTTCTTTTACAGTTGCATTAAGTTTATTTATTTCAGGGCTATTTACGTGTTGATATTTATTGATTTGAAGTAGTGCTTGTTGGTATTGCTTGACGTTAATCTTTTTTTGGATGTCGCTAATTATGGTATTTTTATTATTTTTAAAGTAGGTGCTGCCTTGTTGTTTTTGTATTCTTTCAGTCGTCGCTTGTTTTGTTTTATACTGATTGTCGGTTATTGTGCTACCAATCCAGCCGATTATTATTATGGCTATAAGCCCGGTTAAAAAACTGGTAGGCCGTCTTTTCTTTTTATTGGTTGCGCCGCAGGAAGGGCAGGTTGCTGCTTTTTTGCTAATTTTATGACCGCATTCTTTGCATTTTATTAGTGCCATGGTGTCTCCTTACTTTTTTAGTCTGAATGATATTACATTATTTTTAGCTGGCTTTTTTGTCCATGTTTGTATTAAGCGCGTCAATGATGCCGCTTAAACGCGCTCGATCAGCTTTGGATAATTGATTTATTTTGTTTAGTATATTTACATCGTCCATGCTGTAACTAGCGCGTTCTTCATTTACTCCTGTGCTTTGGTTTTCAAAGTTAGTATTTTCTGTCTGCTCTCCAATAAGATATTCTGTCGTACTGTTTAAGCCTTTGGCAATAGAGCCTATGCGTTTTGTGTACGGCATGGATTCGCCGGATAACCATTTTCTAGTCGCTTCGTACGATACGTTTATTTTTAGTGTTTGTTTAACGTAGTCGTTAAACCATCGAGCGCGACCGCCATTCATCGGTGGCGCATCCATCGCGTTTAGTAGCTTATTTAATTTTTTGCTGAATTGTTCATTTTTACTTAGTGCAACCATAAGTTGCATACTACGTGGTAATCGTGCAACACTCAATTGTTGACATGATGCAGCTCTTAGTTGTATATTAGCAGCCATGAGCAGATTAGCGATAGAAAAAGCGGTTAAAAATGTGGGTGGGCAAGTAGCCCTGGCGAATGTTTGCGGTGTTAAGTATCAGTCCGTGCAGCGTTGGATTAAGCATGGGCTTCCAGCAGAACGTGTTCTGTGTGTTGAAAAAGCCACAAATGGCGGCGTTACACGTCACGAATTACGCCCTGATTTGTATCCATTAGAGGGTTCTGCTGCATGACTAATTCTGCTGACCAGGCGTTGGTTTCGTGGGCGGCGTATTTAAAACGCTGGCCCATATGTTCAAAATATCTTCCACGTTTTGTGTGTTGGCTGGTAGTCGCGTCGGTATTTGCGTTGCTATGTGCTGCATGTCTATGGCTAGTGACCTGGCCAATACCGGTTGTGTGTTCTTAATGTTTTCTAATAAGCAGCTAAAGCCTATGTCGAGCGCAATTAGCGTTTCCAGTGGTTTTTGTTGGTTTAGGGTTTGTTCGGTCATTGAGGGGTTCTCGTTGTTGTGTCGGTTTTGTCGTATTACTGATTTTAGCATTGGGTTCTCCTCAATTTTATTTTTTGGTTTGTTGATTAAATAGCGGCCCCGTTACCTGTTGGTTAACGGGGCTTTTTATTATGGCTTTTTTGCAGGTGAAACCACATGAAACAATGTTTCACTCGGTGTAATGCGAGGCGTTATGAGACAGTTTGAGCTTGATTACAAGGGTAGTTTGTTGCAGCAGTTTCCTGACTGGATGGATGTTGTACGCGCCAGTGTTTACGATTGCGGCAAGGTGTTTAAAAACGTGGCGGCTGATCTTGACATGAGTGCCAGCCAACTGTCGCGACGCTTGGCGGCTAATGAAACAGACACGCTTCGCTTTCAGTTGTACCGACTCGACGATTTGCTTAATGCAACGGAAGATTTACGCCCTATTTACTGGCTTATTGAAAAGTATTGCCAGGATGCAGAGGCGCGACAAAAACAAGCGGTTAATGATTTGGTAGGCATGATGCCTAAGTTGCATGAAATTATTAAGCAAGTGCAATCATCGCAATGAATGATGCGGTTTATAACGACCCAACATTTAATGCGGCGGTAGCCATGGAAGTGCGCGAGAAACGTGGCTGCGGTGTTTGTATTAGGCGTGTACAGCTTATGCCGCAGCAGTTTGCTTGCGGTGTTAATAAAAGGTTTCCGGCCTGTAAGCGTGAGTTTAAAGGCTTTGTATATGATGAGGGCGAATGATGGCAGGTGGTGAATTTTGGAGTTATCAGCAAAAATTTTTGCTTGAAAAGTTTATTATTAATAACGAATCTGTGGTGGATATTGCCCGGCGGTTGGGTAGGTCTACGGCAAGTGTTTATCTGAAATGCAGTGAGTTAGGGCTTAGTTTGAAAAAGCGCACTAAGAGCTATCACTACCGCATTGTTCCAGAGCGTATAAAAATATTGCCCTGTTTAAAATGCCACGATGATTTTACATCAAAAGGTGTGGGCAACAGGATTTGCCCTACATGCGCACAAACCAATCAGGGTTATTTAGGGGTGGTGTACGACTAATGCCATCGCTTAATTTTACAGCAAGGTTTTCTAACCAGGTAGAAAGGGGTATTAAAAAGCAATCCATTCGCCGTAGCTGGGGTGTGCCTGTTGTTATAGATGACGCGCTTTATTTGTTTAGCGGTATGGGTACTTATACCTGCAAACGTTTACGTAGTACGCGCTGCTATGACGTTGCCGATGTTTTTATTGGTAGCAATACATCGGTTATTTTAAACAACAGAGTGTTAACAGACGGTGAGAAAAATGAACTGGCTACCGATGAAGGTTTTGATGATTTTAAACAGATGTTTCGCTTTTGTAAGCAAGGTGTCGGCTTGCCGTTTGAGGGTCAGGTGATTAAGTGGTTGTAACTTTTTTATAAAAATAATAATAACAAATAGGGCACGTTTTGGATTCTTTGCAAAAGGCTTTAGATCAGTTAAATAGTTTTGGGCTACAGGTAACAACACTTGATTTAAGTGGCAAGTTAACCCGTGTGCGTGTTGATGACGATAAAGGCAGTAAGAAGTCGGGCTGGTACGTGGCGCATGAATTTAATCTAATGAATGGGTCCAGTGTTGTTGTCGGGCGTTTTGGTAACTGGAAGCTTTCTGATACTACACAATCTTTTGAAGCTGATTTTACTTTTTCACTGGAAGATAAAGCGGCTTATAGAAAGAAAATGGCTGATGATCGAGCGCGGGTTGAAAAAGAGCGAAAACGCGCTAACGCTGATGCTGTTAAACGTGCGAATAAATTACATGATTCTTTGCCCGATATGGGCAACACTGAGTATTTAATACGTAAAAAAGTGCGTGGTTATCATGTACGTTATGGTAAGGGTGACACTTTGTTTGTACCTGTATCGCAAAATGGTCGTGGCCTGGTTGGCTTTCAGGTGATTGCCGCTGATGGTGGGAAGAAATTTTTAACAGGAACAGAAAAGCGAGGCGGTTTTCATTGCATAGGTGATTGTGAGAAAAGCGATATATTGCTCGTTGCCGAAGGCTATGCAACGGGGGCGAGCTTATTTGAAGCGACTGCTTACGCTTGTTTCGTAGCGTTTGATGCGGGTAATTTGCTGCCTGTTGTAAAGATGTTGCGTGAACGCTGGCCAGATAAGCGTATTGCTATTTGTGCTGATGACGACCACGCCACTGATAATAACCCTGGCCTTAATAAAGCAACAGTAGCGGCAAATGAGGTAGGTGGTGATGTAATTGTGCCTTGTTTTTTGGATAAACAAGATAAAACTGATTTTAATGATATGCACGTCGAGCAAGGTTTGGATGTTGTTAAGCATTTCGTTAAGAGTTTTTTAGAATATAACAAACAGAAACCTACCCCTGCGCTGGCTACGCCACCAGATAATGATTGGCGGGGCAAAATTAAGCGTAATAAGGACGATGCAGCTATTGGTAATATTTTTAATGTCTCGACTATTTTATCAAATCACCCTTCCTGGCAAGGTGTTTTGGCACGTGACGATTTTTCCGCAAGGATAATTTGCCGAAGCGCAGCCCCTTTTGGGGGAGATAGCACCCGCCCGTGGACTGACACTGATGATAGCAGGACGGTTGCCTGGTTAACTGAGCATATGAATTGTTCGCCTCAAACAAAAGTAGTTGTAGAGGCTGTGCAGATGGTCGCGGAAGATAATAGTTTTCATCCCGTACGTGATTATCTTGAATCTATAAAATGGGATGGCGTAGATCGCGTAGCTAATTTATTTATCGATTATTTTGGTGCAGAACCAGATTTGCCTTCTAATTATTCTGAAAAAGACAAAGAACGATTTAACAATCATATTAAATATTTGCAGCTAGTTGCGGTTAAGTTTTTGGTTTCTGCTGTTGCCCGTGTTATGCGACCCGGTTGCAAAGTAGATACTGTTTTAATTCTTGAAGGTTTGCAAGGAATGCAAAAATCTACATCTTTAAAAGTTTTAGCGGGTGACTGGTTTACTGATACGCCTTTTAATTTAGGTGATAAAGATGCTTTTCAGTCAATTTCAGGTAAATGGATTATTGAATTGGCCGAGCTAGATTCGTTTAATAAGTCTGAATCGACCAGGGCGAAAGCGTTTTTTTCATCGGCTATCGATAATTATCGAGTGGCCTATGGTCGCAGAAACAATGACTACCCTCGTCAATGTGTCTTTGTTGGCACAACTAATCAGCATGAGTATTTGCGTGACTCATCGGGTAATAGACGTTATTGGCCGGTAGAGTGTTTAGCTGTTGATTTAAGAGCGTTAAAACGTGATAGGGATCAGTTATGGGCTGAGGCTTTGCAGATGTTTAAGGATGGTGTTTTATGGTGGCCATCATCGGATGAGATGCCGTTATTTGAAATTGAACAAGGTAAGCGGCAAATTGATGACCCATGGATGTTAATGATTGAGCAGTATCTTGATGAGCCTGAACGTAAATTATCTTCTGAGAAAATCACGATTAATGATTTGTTAGGTAAATGCATAGGGATGGATAAATCACGCATTGGTGAACGGGCGGATGCAATACGTGTTGGCCGGTGTTTGGCTTCATTGGGCTATGTAAAACGTTCACAATCGGCGGGTAAAGTACCGAGACGATATTATGAAAAAATGCAATTACGATGATTTATAGTAATTCCTATAGGTTCAATGGGTACGCTATGGGTACGCTAACATATTGTATTAGTTCAACTTTACCCATTGACCCATTGAACCTATAGGAATTTACGCGCGTGTAGAGCGTACATACCGGTTGTAATTATGTTTTTTTACTCTTACATGCGTACAAATACAATAGGTTCAATGGGTCAATGGGTATTTATTAATAAAAACATATACCTAGCGTGCCCATAGAGCAAAATACCCTATGGGTATCAATGGGTTCACTAATAATAACAACAAAGGTAGCGTTATGACGATTAAGTGGATTGATTCGATGTTGATTGAATGGGGCGATTATATGCACGATTCAAATAATCTAGGTTATCCGTCATCATCCATTGAGCATCGTATGAAGCAAGGTTGCTTTGGTGGTGGTTCAGCGCAAGTAGGGGATGGGTACGTGCCAGGCGATATTGAAAAAACAGAGGCGGGGGTGCTTGCGTTACCGCATGAATTGCAAGCAACGGTAAATGTTGTTTATACGTCATCAAAGACAACGCGCGAGCAATACGCAAGGCGGCTAGGTAGGCGGTTGGGTACGCGTGTATCACGCGATAAGTTAAATAAAATGCTGGATCAGTCGCATACAAGGCTGGCTGGGTTCTTCGATGGTGTAAATTTATATCAAAATAGATAAAATAAAGTTTGCTTTGTGCGCACAAAAAGTGGTATAAATGCCTCACGCTGCGGTTTCTTACACACCACGGCAATCATACACACTAAAGCCTGCTTATTCAGCGGGCTTTTTTGTTGCCTGGATTATTGTTATGAGCTTTCAAATGTATATAAGCCATGACATAAAGCGGGTACAAAAGCAGCTAACAAAGATACAGCAAAAACAAATACCTTTCGCCACAGCCAAGGCATTAACCAATACAGCGCAAGATGCACAACGTGCAGTAACAAAGCAGCTACCTAAGAAGTTAGACAGGCCAACGCGATTTACACTGAATGCTATCGGGTTCAGTAAGGCAACGAAGACTACGTTGGCATCAAAGGTATTCATCAAGCAAATACAATACGATTATCTTAGGTGGCAGATAGATGGTGGCGTGAAGACTAGCAAGGGTAAAGGCACGGGTGTACCTACAGATCTAAAAAAGTTAAATAAGTTCGGTAATATAGCAGGAAGAAAGAAAGGTTTAGTAAAAGGCAAGAACCAATTCATCGCTACTATTCACGGTATCAGCGGAGTATGGCAAAGGTTCGGCGTTAAGAAAAAGAGGCGACACCTTAAACTTATCATTGCATTTGAAAGAAAGGTTATCTATAAACCACGACTGCCCTTTCAAAGGATAGTAAGCAAGATAGTACAAAACAGATTCCCCAAACAATTCAACAAAGCAATAGCCTTTGCGCTGGCTACAGCAAAATAAATAATTAAATATATATCGCGGGTCCTTTTAAAAAAAATAGCATCCACGGGTAATTCGAGTCGTGGTAATTTTGTGTTTTTTTGGTTGCTATAGTCTCGACATCTATAGGGTTGGTTGTTATGAGTATGGATGAAACACAAGTTGTTGATATTAATGACCGTAACTATTGGACGTTAACGCAATTAGCTAGTGCATTCGGACCTGCTCGGGAAACAGTTAGCAAACGGCTAAAGCAGGCAAATGTTACCGCTGCAAAAAAGCGGGGTAACTATGATGTGTTTCATATTGCATCGGCTGCCAGGGCGATACTTGCTGATGAAAGACCGCCCCTTGAAAAAATAAAAGACCCTGATTTATTGCACCCGAAAGATAGGCTTGATTACTATCGTGGTGAGAATGAAAAAACAAAGTGCTTGAAGGAATCGGGTGTGCTAATACCGGTTTCTGAGGTGACTATGGAATTTTCTCTGATTGTTAAAGCTTGTATTAGAACGTTGGAAACCTTGCCGGATATTTTAGAAATTAAATGTGCATTAAAGCCGGATGAGGTTATTTTGATTGAGCATGAGTGTGATTTGGTACGCGCTCAATTAGCTGATGAGTTAACAGCCGAATAGTTAATGTTTGCATCCGCAGGTGAAATAAGGCGGGAGGTAGCTGCACTCGCAAGGCCGCCTGTGCGTATGCAGGTGAGTGAGGCGGCAAGTCGATATTTAAAAGTGCAGACTCCGGGCGGTGGTGTTGCGCCATGGGATCCAAGCTTAACGCCCTATATGATTGAGCCGATGAACATGCTTACAAGTAGGTTGCATGAATCGGTAATATTCGCAGGCCCTGCACGTACAGGCAAGACTCTAGCCTTGATTGATGGCTTTATTGGTTACATGGTTACGTGTGATCCGTCTGATATGTTGGTTACGCAAATTTCGCAGGAAAAAGCAAAGGATTATTCGAAGTTGCGGGTTAATCGTATGCACCGCAATAGCCCTGAAATTGGCAAGCATCTTAGTACGAACAAGCAAGATGATAATGTTTTCGAGAAGTATTATAAAGCGGGTAACGTATTAAAAATAGGTTGGCCAACGGTTAAACAGCTTTCTAGTTCTGATTATAAATATGTTCTTTTAACTGATTATGACAGGATGCCGGAAAATGTGGATCATGAAGGTTCGCCGTTTTCACTGGGGCAGAAACGGACACAAACTTTTTTAAGCCGTGGCATGACAGCGGCGGAATCTTCTCCTGGTTACGAAATTATCGACCCAAATTGGAAGGCGCGTTCTCCGCACGAAGCACCGCCAACACGCGGTATTTTATCGCTTTATAATTTGGGTGATCGCCGTCGATGGTATTGGCCTTGCCCACATTGCGGTACGTACTTTATGCCACTGTCGGGCATCGATGCATTTTCTTTTAATATAAATAAAGATTTATTCGGTGCAACCGAAACCGAGATAACCGGCGTGGTTGGTTTGATAGCCACTTGCTGCGGACAAGTTATTGACGAAAAAGAAAAGTCGCGGATGAATGCAAAAGGGGTATGGGTGCAAGAGGGTTGCCATATCGAACAAGATAGCGATGCTATTGAAATTGTTGGCGAACCGCGCAAAACAAAAGTCGCTTCGTTTTGGATGCCAGGTGCGTCTGCTGCTTATCAGACATGGACAAGCATTGTTCAGCGTTATCTTAATGCGTTACGTGAATATGATTTAACCGGCTCAGAAGAAACATTAAAAGCCACCACTAACGTAGACCAGGGCGCACCTTATTTGCCTCGACGATTGATGAGTGAAACATCAGTTGCAGATTTAGAAAAACGTGCAGAAGATTTACCAAAACGTGCGGTGCCAGAAAATGCGCGGTTTTTACTTGCAAGTATTGACGTGCAAGGTTCGCGCTTTGTTGTGCAAGTAATTGCTTATGGTGTTGGCTATGAAAACTGGCTGATTGACCGGTTTGATATTCATTCATCAAAGCGTATGCGTGACAGTGAAGCGTTGCCGTTAGATCCGGCCGGTTATATTGAAGACTGGGATTTAATTATAGACAAAGTAATTAATAGAAGTTACCCGCTTGCTGATGGCTCTAATCGCACCATGGCGATATTTTGTACCGCGTGTGATTCGGGTGGTAAAGCGGGCGTTACCGACAGGGCTTATAGTTTTTGGCGAAAGCTAAGAAAAAAAGGTTTGCATAATCGTTTTGTATTAGTGAAAGGTGAAAGACCTTCGCCAAATTCGCATAAACCCACTGTTTCTAAAAGTTACCCAGACAACAGTAATCGATCTGACCGTAAAGCCAGAGCACGTGGTGATGTGCCGGTGTGGTTATTAAATACTACGCTGTTAAAAGATTCGGTTGCATCGGACATGAAGCGCGAAGAAGCAGGGCCACGTTATATGCATTACCCGGATTGGTTGGGTTTGTGGTTTTATGAAGAACTTATCGCAGAAGTTAGAAGTGAAAAGGGTTGGGATAATCCACGCCGGGTTCGCAACGAAAGTTTTGATTTATACGCTTACGCTAAAGGCTTGTTACATGCGTTGCTGGTTGAAAACAAACTGAAAGAAATAAACTGGACAAGCCCTCCGGCATGGGCGGCGGAATGGAACAATAATAATCAAATTAATCTGGTTATAAACGCGGTAACTAAAACTAAAAAACAAAATAATAATGCACCGGTTGATGTCGGTGGTTTTATCAACGTACAAGACGACTGGTTTAAATAATGACGATAGCAACTGATATGCTGGCCTTGTATATTCAGGCAGAAAAAGAGGTTTTAAGCGGCAAAGTTTTTGCGTTTAATGGTCGGTCTTTAACACGAGAAAATTTAAGCGAGATAAGAAAAGGCCGTGGTGAATGGCAGCAAAAAGTGAATGCTGAAACTGCACAATCTAGCGGTGGCAGCAGTCTGTACAGCGTTGCGGATTTTAGTTAGTGAAACTTGTTGAAAAGGCCATTGCTCAGTTTTCACCGCACTGGGCATTTTCCCGTGCGCGTTTTCGTAATGCACTGGCAGCGTACGAAGGCGCAAAGCCTGGGCGTTTTCGCAAAGACCGTCCAGACAATAGTAGTGGTGATGCCGTTGTTGGTCGTGGTGGAGCAGCGTTGCGCGGTTATGCGCGAAATTTAGAACAAAACTATGATGTTGCACAACGTATATTAGATGTGATGGTGCAAAAGATTGTTGGCCCGGAAGGTATTAGCGTCGAGCCTTTAATTCGCAATACTGATGGCAAGTTGCACAAAGATTTTATCCGTGAATTATTACTGATATGGACAGAATGGAAGCTTCACCCCGAGGTAACGGGTGAGCTAAACTATGGCGCGATGCAGCGGTTGTCGTGTCGGACATGGTTACGCGATGGCGAAATGTTGGCTCAACAACTTATGGGCAAAGTGCCTGGCTTGCAGCACGGTACGATTGTGCCTTTTTCACTAGAGCTAATCGAAGCTGATTTATTGCCGTTTGATTACGACGATGAAGCAAAAAGAATAACGCAAGGTATCGAGCGTAATGCTTGGGGCCGCCGCGTTGCTTTTCATATTTATAAAAACCATCCAGGCGATGCAACGTATCAATTAAACCTGAAAACAAAACGGGTTTCGGCTGATCGTATGCTGCATTTAAAAAATGTAAAACGTATCAGGCAGGCGCGTGGTGTTTCTGTACTTGCGTCGATAATACGGCGTATAGAAGACTTAAAAGATTATGAAGAAAGCGAGCGCATTTCGGCAAGAGTGGATGCGGCGTTAACGGCCTACATAAAAAAAGGCTTACCCGAAAGTTATGTTGCGCCGGAAGATGGCGACAAGACTAACCGTAATTTTGGTATGCAGCCAGGTATGGTGTTTGATGGTTTGCAGGAAGGCGAAGAAGTCGGCACCATTCAGAGCAACCGGCCATCCACATTGCTTGCCCCTTTTCATCAATTTATGTTACGCATGGCTTCGGTTTCTGCTGGTGCCACGTATAGCAGCGTAAGCGGTGATTATAATGGTAGCTACAGCGCACAGCGTCAAGAGCTAGTCGAGGGTTACGGTGGTTATTCTGTATTAACCGCAGATTTTGTTAACCAGTTTAGCTTGCCAAACTGGAAATCGTTTATCGACATGGCAATATTATCCGGTCGCTTAAATGTACCGGGTGATGTAGACATGCGAACCCTTTATATGGCGGGTTTCTTTGGTCCTTCAATGCCGTGGATTGATCCGGTAAAAGAGGCCAACGGCTATAAGATAATGGAGCGCACAGGTTATAAGTCAGCGCAAGAAATTATCCGTAAACTGGGCGGTAATCCACAAGACACCATGGACCAGATAAAAGATTGGCGTGATGCAGCGGATGCAAATGACCTTGTTTTTGATTCTGACGCGAAGTACGACAAAGTGCCAACGCTTGCTATACCCGGCAATGCCGAATTAGAAAAAGAAACAGATACAGAAACAGAAACAGATTAAAAAAATTGTATTACACAGCAAACAGCCCGCAAATGCGGGTTTTTTATTGCCAGAAAAAAGAGGGCAACATGAAAGAAAATGTATTAATGAAGTCGGGTCCGTATGAGATACGAGCCGCCGGAGATAATAAAACCGAGCTTTTAATATATGGTGATATTGGCGATAACTGGTGGGGCGATAGCGTTACCGCAAAGGATGTGGTTACACAGTTACAGTCTGTTGATACTGATGAGATATTAGTACGCATTAATTCATACGGTGGATCTGTTTCTGATGGACTGGCTATTTACAATGCGCTTAAACGCCATGATGCACTGGTAACGGTTGCAGTAGAAGGTGTAGCTGTTTCTATAGCCTCGCTAATAGCCATGAGTGCAGACACCATCGAGATAAGCGAAAACGCATTGTTTATGGTTCATGCGCCATGGGGTTACACCGGTGGCAACAGTAAAGAATTACGTGATTTTGCAGACCTTCTCGATAAATATGCCGATGCCATGGCAAGTAGTTACATGAGCAAAAGCGGTAAAACAAGAGAGGATATTTTGTCGCTGCTAACCGATGGCGAAGACCACTGGTATACCGCACAAGAAGCAATCGATGAAGGCTTTGCCGATGTAATAACCGATGAAATACAAATTGCAGCGTCAGGTTTCGACCTGTCGCGATTTAAGTCAATACCCGCAGCTGCTGCTGCATTTAATCAGTCTAAGCCCAAGCCGATAAAACCGTTAAAAGCGAAGACTAAAACAACACTAACAGAGGAACCTCTGATGAACGAAGCAGAAAAGAAAATTGCAGCGGCCAAAGCTGATGATGAGCTAAAAGTGCAAGCTGCTAAAGACACAATTAAAGCAGAAGGTGAGCGCAAAGTAGGTATTCGTGCTGTATTTAAACCCTTTATGCAAAAAGAAGGTGTACAGGTATTGGTCGATGAATGTATCGACGATGCAGAAATAAGCGTGGCAGATGCTAAAGACAAAGTGCTTGCCTTTATTGGTAAAGACACCACATCTTTAGCGGCCAATGCGCATATCGAAATGGTCGAAGATGAAATAGACAAGTTCAAAAAAGGCGCGTCTGCATCAATTAATGTTCGAGCTGGTCTTGAAAAAGATGATGGTAAAAATGATTTTAGAGGTTACACATTAAAAGAGTTAGCCGCTAAATCGTTAGAGCTTAATGGTGTAGACACTTCTCGCATGGGTAAGATGGATACCGTGGCAGCCGCCTTTACTCACAGCACAGGTGACTTTGGTAATCTGTTAGCTAACAGTGCAAATAAAGCCTTGTTAAAAGGTTATGACGAAGCAGAAGAAACTTTCCAGACCTGGACAACTCCCGGTGAATTGCCTGACTTTAAAGCCGGTTCGCGTGTTGGTCTTAATGACTTCCCCGCACTAGGTGAAGTAAAAGAAGGTGCAGAATACAAATATGCATCTGTTAGTGAGCGTTCAGAGCCTATCATTCTGGCTACCTACGGTAATATATTTAGCATTACCCGCCAGGCAATTATCAATGATGACCTGGGTGCGTTTACCCGCATTCCTCAAAAGATGGGCGCGGCTGCTATTCGCACCATCGGTGATCTGGTATACGCCATATTAACCGCCAACGGCAATATGTCAGATGGCGTTGCACTGTTCCATGCTAACCACAGCAACCTGTTAACCGCTGCAACTATTTCTACCGCCAGTGTCGATGCAATGCGCGTGGCAATGGCAAAACAAAAGGCAGGTGGTAAGTCGCTTAATATTCGTCAAAGCAATTTACTTGTACCGTTTGCACTAGAAGGTGTTGCTAAAGTGGTGCGCGACTCACAGTTTGAAGTGGGTAATACAGCGGCGACGAAGGCCAACACCACGCCAAATAGCGTTGCGGGTACGTTTGAAGTTATTTCAGATGCACGTCTGGATGATGTCAGTGCAACCGCATGGTATGGCGCGGCTGGCTCTGGTATGCACGACACAATTGAAGTGGCGTATCTCGATGGCAACCAAATGCCACGTTTAGAGCAGCAAGACGGTTGGAAGGTAGACGGCGTTGAATTTAAAGTGAGTATTGATGCCGGTGTGTCCGCGCTAGATTATCGCACCTTAGCTAAAAACGCTGGCTTATAAAAACGCTTATTAACAGCTAAAAATTAAACGGCAAGGTAAATATACCCTTGCCGTTTTTAGTTTAAAAATTACGAGGAAATAAACATGAAGAACTTTGTACAAGAAGGCGCGATTGTAGACCACGTTGCAGCCAGCGCGATTACTAGCGGTGATGTTGTATTGATCGGTCCGTTAGTGGGCGTTGCTGTTACCGATATTGCCAATGGTGAAACCGGCTCGGTGGCTATCGAAGGCGTATTTGATATTGCAAAAAATACATCGACCGTAATGGCGGTGGGTAGTACGCCGCGTTGGGATGTATCGGCAACTGAAATTTCCACAGCAGCCGCTGCATCGGGTGATGTTGGCGGGGCTTTTGTTGTTGTAAAAGCAGCTTTGTCAGCAGATGCCACAGTTAATGTAAAGCTTACGCCAAACGGTTCTGCGACAATTACTTAATAGCTAATTAAGCAGTATGAAATAAAAATAGCCCCAAAACGGGGCTATTTTTATGGGTAATTTAGGAGTTTAAAAATGGCTGATACTTTTGCAAAAAACATGGCGGTGGTAGATAAGAGCCTGCTGAATGCTTTAGGCGAAACCGTATCAATTGGTGTTAAAGGCCCGCTTGTTGGTGTCTTTGAAGACGAAACCATTTTTGAACTTGATATGCAGGGTGTACAGCATGTGTTTTATTACCGCGAAGCTGATATGCCTGTTTTTATTGGTGAATCGCTAACGTATGGCGCCACCGTTTATACGGTACGCAACGTAGAAACCGATGGCCTGGGTGTCGGTAAGTTAGTGTTGAGTGAAAACGACTAATGCACAGAGCAGAACAAATAATGCAAGCGGTAGAAACCGCGCTTATGGGCTTAACCACCACAGGCACTAATGTAAAACGTGCGCGGGTGTATAAGTTAACCGATGAGGATTTGCCTGCACTTTCTATAAACATGGGTGCGGATGATATTGCTGACGAAAACAATATGGCGTTTATTGATCGTAGTTTAGCGATTGAAGTTGTTGCGCATGTAAAAGCAAACGATGCTATCGACACCACATTAAATAAAATTAGACGTGAAGTGCATCAAGCACTTTATGCAGATTACACATTAGGACAAAGTTTTGTTATCGATACCGTATTAAACGGTGATGATTCGCCCGAATTTAATGGTGAACTTGAGAAACCCGTCGCGTCACAGCGGTTAAATTACATTGTGATGTATCGCCACAGCGTAGCAGACCCCGGAGCATAAACATGGCTGAAAAAGACAACGCACGTAAAAAGGCAAAAAGAGAAACTATGCTGGTGCGCCGTGGTGGTGTAACAGTTGTTGGTGAAGTTAAAGCCGATAATAAAGAAACGTTAACCGTTATTAAAAAACAATAATGAGCGTAGAAACACAAACCGAGCGATTACGTAAACGCATTGTCGAGCATATTATCAGCGGCTTTAAAACAGCAGAACAGGCAATTATATTCGGTAATACGGTGCATAAGCTGGTTGAAGACAGGGCAGGTAATACCAAGTTTAACCAGTACATCGGCGCGCCCAATACAAGCATGGCTATTACTGAATTATGGCAAGACGATACTTATTTGAAAACTACATTTTTAGAGTTGCAAGGGCAAGCGACTGCGATGTTTATTTGTAAAAAAATGCGCGAAGCCATTAAAAATTACAAAGCTGTACACGGTATTGTTTTAGAAATTAAAGATGAATCAATCAAAGAAAAACCACAACCACAATTCATAGGCAATTAAAATGGCATCAGGATTTTACGATAATTATAATGAGCTGTGCATAGGTTACGGTGTGCATACTTTCCCTAACTTGCAATCGGATACTATCAAAGTCGGCATTGTATCGGGCGCGGATTACACCGAAAACTTTGCAACGAATCAAGATTGGGATGATGTAGGCGCGTACACACTCGACGCTTGTTACAACGGCGAAGCTACGCAAACACTAGCTAGTAAAACGGGTGTAGATGGTTCGTTTGATGCGGCTGACATTACCTTTACATCGGTAGCGATTGATGGCGCAAAAGATATTGATGCAGTGGTGCATTATCGGTCTGGCGGTACGATAACGACCGATACGCTTGTGTGTTTACACGATGGCTTTAGTGCAGTAACACCAAACGGTGGCGATATTATTGTTCAGTTTAATGCCTCGGGCATTTTCCAACGCTAACTATGTCTAGCTTATTATCCGATGAGATATTAACCGACCCGATTCAACGCGGGTATTCGGGCATGAACAATATCCAAGTCGCAGATAGTCTTGCAAAAAATAAAGACCGCAATATTGCAAAACTTGTCGAGCGCGGCGATGTTATTGGCTACTTAGTCATTGAGCGCAAATACATTGCGATTAAGCAATCTACTGAATCGTCGGCTGTTGAGTTTATCACCGCATTAGAAGATTTAGGTTCGTTTGATTTAAGTAAGCAGGGCGCGACAACGAACGCGGCGGCTACAGTATCGACATTGCTTGATGAGTTGGTTACAGCGGGGCTGTTAAACGCAACAGACAAAGCGGTTATATTGTCACTGGCTACTGAAAAAGTATCACGACAAACAGAACTAGGTATCGTTAACGCAAGCATGGGCGCGATTGAAGTCGTGCGGGGCAAAGATTAATGGCTATCAATACTGATGCGACGATATTTGTATTCGGTACAACCGATGCAGTCGATGACGGTACAACGTCTTCCATTTCAGACGGTGCTATGTCAGCAGCGGCAGATGTAACAATCTGGACAAATGACGATGACGCGGCATTTGCCAATCTTGTTCTAAACTGGCAACACCCATCCGGCACGATAGACGGTCATATTCTATTGCACGTTCGGCCTATGAATATAGATGGCACTAATGATTCACCCGCACCGACAACAACAGATCAACTAGGCATTGCGGGGAGGTTTGAGATTGACACAGCCAAAGCTGCTACAACAGACCATCCTTATTTAGCGCATATCGACTTGCGCCCGTTTACGATGAAAGCCAGTCAAGAATTTGAGTTTTATTTGTTTAATAATACTGGCGTTACTATTTCAGCTAATTGGGATTTAGATGTAGTTCCGATAACGTACAACGGCGCGGCGTAATGGGTTATGCCCTACCAGATTCGAGGATTGAAGATTCGAGTTTATTTATTCCGAATTTTGTACCTACAGGCAATTACAAAGTAGACCCACAACATTTGCTTGCTAAAAATATGACTGGGTATTTTCTACCTGGAAATAATATCGGGGGCAATGAAGGCTTTGGCGTAAAGAATCTGGCTGGTTATTCTGATTTAAAGAATCTTTATCCGCCAGCAGCAGACCCCACATATTCCGTGGGTGATAGGGGCAGGGTTGTTAATCTAAATGACCAATGCTTGCGCGCACCGGCGACCGATACGCCTGAGTTTATGAACGCAGCAGGGTTTACCTATGCTGTTATTTATAAGTTAAACAGCCATCAAAGCTCGGGCGGTAGCCCCATGTGTAGAGGGTATACATCATCGTCGTCCGCAACATATTCTGCTATGAAAGACTATAACAATAAATCGCAAGTGGCAGCTAGAGTCGGTGGAAACAATCGTTCGCTAACTTACAATACAGCCATCCCGCTGAGTGAGTGGGTGTTTAGAATTGGCTTGTATGATAGAGCGTCGGGGCGGATGGAATTGTGGGATAGCAAATTAGGGCTGTTAGTAAGTAATAATTATACTGGCGATTTAAGCACTAGCACAGGCTCAAATAGACACTTTCGTATTGCGTTGGGAAAGCAAGGTGATGCTAATCGTGGTTTTGACGGACAAGTAGCGCTGGGCGCAATATGGAATGGTCGAGGAATTTCAGAGAAAGAGATAGAGATGTTTTTCAATGATTTTAAATGCGTTTTAGTTCCTGAGTAGAGTATGGCACTTTCCAGAATACGGAGAAATAAAAGTGCGGGCGTTGGTAATCAAAACCTATCGCTTAATTATTTAGCATCGTCAAGCGTACTATATCAGCCGTCTGTAAATGCCGGTGCAGTCAATGTAGCGTTATCTTATTTATCGTCCAGCTCGTCGCTATTTGAGCCTGCATTAAACAGTAATTACAGTTTAAATCTCGATTATTTATTAACATCTGGCGCACTTTATGAGCCAACGCTTAATAGCCCTTACAGCGTAACGCTTGACTACTTGGCGTCGAGTAGCAGCTTATTTGAACCGTCTTTAGCACTGGACGGTACAGAGATTGTTGCGCTGGATCACCTACCTTCAAGCAGTTTATTGTTTGAGCCGGTACTGGCTAGTAATAACACGTTAGCACTGGACTTTTTAACATCGAGTAGCAGCTTATTTGAACCCGCGTTAAGTGGTAATTACGATTTAACCATAGACTTCCTAACAACGGGAAGTACGTTATACGCGCTTGCATTAAAGAGTAATTACACTGCCCAGCTAGACTATTTAGCATCTAGCAGCAGTTTATTCGAGCCGGTTTTGGTTCAAGGCGGTACGGATGTTGTTGTCCTTGATTATCTTGTAACCAGTAGCGCGATATATGAGCCGACTGTAAACGTTGGTGCAGTTTCGTTATCGCTTGACTACTTAGCAAGCACGGGCGTTTTTTATGAGCCTGCTTTAAGTAGTGGCTACACCTTAGCAATAGACTTTTTAACGTCTGGTTCATCGTTGTATGAACCTTTGTTATTACAGGGTGGAGCGTCTATAGCGTTAGATTACATCGGTACAGCATCATCGCTGCATGTACTTAGCGTTAGCGGTGGTGTGCCACTAATAATAAATTCGACAACAATAAACATTATCACAACATTCTCAATTGAAGTGGCTGCAAGCAATAGCACCTTCACTATCGATAACGCTTAACCGGAATATAAAAAATGACCTTACCTGTAACCGTCATCGGTGATGACGTTGCGTTTTTTATCACCCTAAAAAAACAGAGTGCTACGTTTACTATCGATGGTTCGGACCCGGTTAAAGCTGCAATAGTAGCGTTAGATAGAAAAACGGTATTGATGTCAGCGGTGGTACAGGTCAGCACCACCACTGGTGCTGATTGGGCTAACTCCCTTATTGGTATCGTTTTTACAGCGGTGCAAACCGGTGTTATCGCCAGCACTGAAACCGGAACGGTATTTTTAGAAATACAGGTTGAACAAAGCGGTAAAAAAACAAGCTGGTTTACAGAAATATCCCTCATACAAGGCAACATCAGTTAAATAAAAACAGGTAAAAAATAATGCTTATATCACGCCAGGTAATCACCGCAAAAATTGAGTCTACCTATAACACAGATGCCGTGCCGGTAGCTACCGATGCGATATTGGTAGAAGACTTAACCAGTTATGCAAGTGAAGGCTTGCGTATGATCGAGCGTCCTGCAATACGTGCAAACATCTCACCGTTGCAGCAAGTATATGCCGGGCGGTTAGCTACGGTGTCTTTTAGCTCGGAAGTAAAAGGCTCGGGAGCAGCGGGAACGGCCCCCGAATTAGATGCCTTGTTTCGTGCTTGCGGGTTTGCAAGTACGGTGGTTGTTAGTACATCGGTAACGTATAACCCGGCATCGACAGGCCACGAAAGTTGCACAATTTACACCTATCTTGATGGCTTGTTAACAAAGTTAACCGGTTGTCGTGGCACCGTCACTTATGCACTAGAAACAGGTAGCAAAATAATGGCATCGTTTACCATGACGGGCCATGTGGCAAACCCAGCCGACACCGCTATTGTAACGCCAACTTATGACAGCACCGTACCTGCGCCGTTAATTAACGTGCCGTTTGCGGTAGGTGCATACAGTGCAATTATTAATGCGCTTAGTCTTGACATGGGTACAACGCTTTCTACGCCACCAGATATTTCCGCAACCGATGGCTTCGGCGAGGTACGTATAACCGCGTACGCGCCAACAGGAAGCTACGACCCTGAAACCGTTACCGTTGCTACCGAAGACTTTTTTGGCGACTTTACCGCCGGTAACACAAAAGTAATTACCACAGGTTTAATCGGTAGTGCAGCAGGCAACCGCGTTAAGTTTGATATACCCAAAGCATTTTATACCGACATAAGCCTGGCGGATCGTGACGGCGTTGCTGTCTATGAAGTGCCGTTTGGCATGGTCGATAACGCCGGTGATGACTTTATGTCGCTGGCATTTACATAAGGAAAAACAATGGCAATAACAGCAATAACTGGACTGGTAGCGCAATGGTACACGCCAGAGCAAAGCGGTGACGATGAACAAAAAACCGCGTTTGAAATAAAGCCTTTAAATGGCCTGGTGGCAATGGAAGTATTAGCAGAGGCCCATGCAGACGCAAACGATAATATTCATATTTCGGGCAAAGCGATGCAAAAAATATTAAAACATGGCCTGATTGACTGGCGGAACTTGAATGATGATACAGGCAAGACGCTAAAATTTAGTGTGGGCAATTTTAGCCGTGTTCCAGCTTTGGTTTTAAAAGATTTAGCGACCGAGATAATAACAATATCTCAGCTAACCGGTGAAGAAATAAAAAACTAATCGTCGCAAAGGAAGTGCGAGATAACGCCGATAAATTCAACTGTAAAAAATGCACGTTTGGTCATCATTGTGATGACGATATGTTATGGCCAGAATCAATCGGGCCATCGACCAACACGCTTATCGAAATACAGCGCGATGGCTTCGAGTTAAAAAGCAAAACCTGTTTACTACCAAAAATAACTGACCGTACCAATAATTTTTTTAAACTTTATAAACACTATAGCAAGGGTGTTTTGCTGGTTGCTGGCGGTTTGTATGACCAGCCCGCAATTTATATTGAAGCAATGGATATTATCGGTAATTAATGAGCGCGTATGCAAGATTCAACCATAGTAATTAAAGCGAAAGATAAGACTAAACGGGCGTTTTCGTCTGTTAATAAAGGTCTTGGAAAAATGCGCGGTGGTTTAAATAGCACCTTTTTAAAAGTTGGGCTGTTAGCGGGTGTGGCTGGATTTGGTGCGTTGATACGTTCCAGTTCTAAAACAGCGGATGCGTTGGCTAAGACGGCGGATAAAATTGGTGTATCTACCGAAGCACTTGCAGGCCTGCAAAATGCGGCGGAAATTACCGGTGTTTCTCAAGAGACTTTAAACAAAGCCCTGGTTAAGCAGCAAGTAGCAATAGCGGATTATAGCAAGGGAATAGGTTTAGCTAAAACAGAGTTTGAAAAGTTAGGTTTTGCACAAGATGAACTTGGAAAATTAGATGCTACTGAACAATTTATTAAAATTTCCGAGGCGTTAAAGCAAGTAAAAAATTCTACAGACAGGGTAAATATCGCTTATAAGATATACGGTGGTAGAGCAACGGACTTGCTTAATACCCTTGATTTAGGTGAGGAAGGCTTACGCGCTTTTAGAGAAGAATCGGAACTACTGGGTACATCATTAAGCCGTATCGATGCAGCAAAAATTGAAGCGTCAAACGATGCGTTTGCGCGCATTGGGCAAGTTGCAAAAGGTTTTGGCTTGCAATTAACCGCCAAAATAGCCCCGCTAATGGAAGCGTTGGCTAGTTCGTTTGTAAATGTAGCGAAAGAGTCTGGTGGCATGGGTAATGTTGTTACCAATATTTTTGATAACCTGATAACCGGCGTTGGTTATGTTGCCAATGCGTTTAGAGGTATGGAAATTATTTGGCAGGGTTTGCGGGTTGCCTTTGCTGGAATGGTTGATTTTGTTATTGGTGGATTGAATGATCTGCAAAATAACATCGTAGGGTTTATTAACGTAATACCTGGTATAGACATAACGCCGTTTGAAGGTCTGGCAAATGCTGCACAGGCCATAGGCACTGTTTCTGTCGATGCACAAGCAAAGTTAATGGATTTAATGATGCAGCCATTGCCATCGGAAAACTTTAAGCAGTGGTCAACAGAGGTGCAAGAGCAAGCGACCCTGGCAGCAGAAAAAATTGCTGCAACTAAATTGGTGGCCGGCGGTGGTGCGTTGGAAGGTGGTAATGATGCGTTAGGTGAAGCAGACCAGCAAAAATTAAACGCCAAATTAGCGCGTTTAGAGTTATCGCTATTGACAGAAAAAGAACGGCTTGTATTGGCGGACGAAGAAAAAAGACTTATTGCAGAGGAATCTTTTCAAAATAAGTTAATAACCGGTACGGAAAGAGACTTGCTATTAGAAACGTTGGCATTGGCGCATGAAAAAAAGCTAACGGATATTACAAATAAAGGTTTAACCGCCCGTCAAAAATTTGACAAACTTTCAACAAGTCAAAAGGTAAAAACACAATTGTCTTTGCTTACGCAAATGACGCAAGGCGTTGCCAGCGGTTCTAAGAAAATGTTTAAAATTAATAAAGCATTGGCGTTAGCTAATGCGGCGGTTAGTTTACCCGATGCGGTAATACAGTCGTTTAGAAATGCAGGCGGCTATCCGTGGGGTATTATTCCTGCTGCTTTAATGGCAGCGTCGGGCTTGGCCCAAATAAAGGCAATTAAAAGTGCATCGTTTGGCGGTGGTGGCAGTGGCGCACCTGTTAGTGGTGGTGGCGGTGGTCTTGCGCCTTCACTCGCAGGTACAGGTGTTAATAGTGTTGTTGGTACAGTGCCTGTGGGAAGCACTAATAGTGCTGCTCAACAACAAACACTATCAGTTAGTTTTGGCGATAACCCCGATGACTTATTGCAGGTTTCTGGTATGCGAACATTTATAGAGCGCATGTTAGAAACGGCGGAAGACATGGGGCCAAACACAAAAATAGTACTTACTTAATATGCCTAGTATTGGATATAACAACCTGTTTGAAACAGGAACGGTTTCGGTCGATTCGGAAGATGCTAGTTATTTAAAAGAGAACGCGTACGACTGGTTAGCGTACCCAGGTGATGTGTGGAAGCCTGCAACAAGCGGTACACATTATATAACAGTGGATATGGCTAGTGCTGTTAGTGCGGATTATTTTGGCATTCATTCGCATGATATTGATTCGATTAAATTGCAATACAGTAACGATAATTTTGCAGAGGATATTAATGATGTTGGTAGTGCGATAACGCCAACGGCTAACGAAATTATATACAGTGAGTTTGCATCGATCAGTTCACGTTATTGGCGTTTTGAAGTTATTAAAGTAAGCGCGGCATCTTCTTTGGGTGTTATTGCGTTGGGCGAAAAACTAACCATACCTGAGTCGGTGCAAGTGGGCTTTTCACCGGCCAATCTTGCCAGAAATAATATGTACTTAAATTCTGTTTCCGATACGGGTGCTTTTTTAGGGCGGCGGTTAATTCGTAATGGATCAGAGATGGACCTTTCTTTTGAGCTGCTAACGCCAGCATTTGTGCGTAATTTTTGGGATGTGTTTATACAACATGCAGAGATAAAACCGTTTTTCTTTGCGTGGGATTACGCCAATTATCCGAGTGAGGCTTTTTATTGTTGGACAAAGAAGAAGATACCAAAGCCTGTTTATAACTTGCCTAACTTTATGCAAGCGAAGTTAAAAGTTAATGCAAATATATAGTTTATTGTAATGGCTTACGCAACAGAAAAAAACAAGCTTGGCGGTGTGCCTATTGTTGTAACAGAGCTGGATATAGATTCTTGCTCACTAACGTATGGCACGTTACCTTGTACGGCAACGGGCGCGGTGGGTAGCGAATGTTACAACACACGTAAGACGTGTCAGGATGCCGCCAATTTCACTAAAACAATAAAGTTATATCGATTTTGCCAGCCTTTATCTGACTTGCCGGTAACGGTTGACATGATACCTGCGATGAGTGGCGTACCTTCTTTTACACCAGGCAAAATTACACCGGGTAAGGGTTTAGGCTACCGGGCAAGCATAAGCATTAAAATTAAAGACTTTCCCTATCACGACAGAGGTATAGACCCTTACGTTGCAACACGTAGTTATACGCCAGAAAATCAAGGCACATTTTGGGGTAAGTTTTTAGCAAGAAACCCGTATTTTGATGACCGCATTATGCGCGTAAGAGCCGGGTATTTAACTGACCCGTGGGATTGGACTAATTTTCTTGACCATGTTTATGTTATTACCGACATAAAGGGGCCGGATAAAAAAGGTTATGTAACGATAACGGGCAAAGATGTTTTAACCCTTGCTGATGACAAAAAAGCACAATGCCCGATTGCCTCAACCGGTAAATTATTAGCGGATATAACCATAAGCGCAACGTCGTTTAGTTTAACGCCAGCAGGTGTAGGTGACAGCGAATACCCTGCCAGCGGCACGCTTAGGATAGGCCGCGAAGAAATGACTTTTACGCGGGTAACGGACGCGGTAACGGTAACGTCACGTAGTGTCAATGGCACCGAGGCTAAAACGCACGACACAAATGATGTGGTGCAGCTTTGTAAGGTGTACACAGCGACTAATGTTATTGATGTTATTGATGACTTGTTAAATAACTTTGTTGATAATTTTGATGCGACAAACTGGATACCTTACGACCAGGGAATCAGCGGACCAACAACAGGCACAAATGATGAATGGGATGATGAAAAAAGTCTTTATCTATCAGGTTCTAATGTTACGCGAACCATTTCAAAACCAACGGGTATTAATCAATTAATTTCTGAATTGTCTTCACAGTTTTTGTTTAATATTTTTTGGCATCAAACACAACAAGAGTTAAAGCTAAGGGCTATTGCGCCGCCGAAAGGCAATGCGGTTGTGCCTGTTTTAAATGAAGACTCGCACATATTAAAAGATTCTGTAACGTTAAAAATAGATGCAAAACAGCGTGTGTCGCAAGTGTGGGTTTATTTTTCAAAGATTAATAATACAGAATCAGGTAAGCCAGAAAACTACCATAATTTGTTAATAGATGTTGATCCGATTCGTGAGTCGGAGGATTTGTACGGAAGTAAA